>DXAC01000002.1 GCA_019117205.1 Candidatus Allofournierella merdigallinarum
GAGCTGAAATATGCCGAGGACGGCAACCTGGAAGCCGCCTGCGCCCGTGCCTTGCAGCAGATCGAGGAGCGCAAATATGCCGTGGGCTTGCAGCGCCGGGGGATGAAAAAAATACTCAAATACGGCATCGCGTTCTGGGAGAAGGACTGTATGGTGGTGATGGGATAACCAACAAGACAAAACAAAAGCTGTATGCAGTGTCGAAACTGCATACAGCTTTTTCTTACAGCATCAGCTTTTTCATAATAGCCAGAAACTGCCGGCGTTCCTCCTCGGTCAGACGCTCGTCGGTGGCGGCGTTGACCTCCAGAAAGGCGTCAATACATGGCTCATAGAGGGATTGGCCGTATTCGGTCAGGGAAAGACGGAAGTAGCGGCCGTCGTTGGGGTCCTGCTCGCGGTGAACGACCCCCTTGTTGACCAGCGACTTGATGGAAGCGGTGACGGTGGGATTGGTCAGGCCGAATTTCTTCTCAAGAGCGCGCTGGTAGACCGGTTCGGCGGTATAGTAGCCCATATAGATGATAAAAAGCGCCTGGGTCTGGCTGATCTCCAGGGGGAGCAGCTTCTGGTTGATGGCCTTGAGCAGGTCTTTGTCCAGTTCGTGGACCATGCGGG
Source organism: Candidatus Allofournierella merdigallinarum (assembly GCA_019117205.1). Classification (GTDB taxonomy): domain Bacteria; phylum Bacillota; class Clostridia; order Oscillospirales; family Ruminococcaceae; genus Allofournierella_A; species Allofournierella_A merdigallinarum. The sequence goes on from DXAC01000002.1 coordinate 619, forward strand.
TGGTGCTCTCCACCTCGGGGCCGAGAATCGAGAGGGCGTCGCGTTGGGTGACAGACATAAGGTTCTCGCTTTCGATTAGATAGTATACTTGCTACCTATTCTAGCACGCGAATGACGTTTTGTCAAAAAAGCGTCGCATCGGGCAAGCTGCACAGAAATCGCAGAAAAACTTGTGCAGTTCTACAAATATGCCAAAAGTCTTGCAAAACCTTGATAAAACGTATTGACATCCCCGAATACATAGTATACTATATATTCGTCGAGGCTGCGCAGCCGATTTCTTTGCGGCATATACATAGCATGCAATGTATATGCTCCGATCAACTATGAGGTGTGATTATGGCAAAAGATTATCCGTTGATTGCGAAACAGACCCTCCAGCTGGTGGGCGGGCCCGATAATGTCACCCATGTGATGCACTGTGCCACCCGGCTGCGCTTCACCCTGAAAAACATCGACACCGCTGTGGCCAACAAGGATGCGGTCAAGGCCATTCCCGGCGTCATCGACGTCATCGTGCAGAATGGCCAGTACCAGGTCTGCATCGGCCCCGACGTCAGCAAAGTGTTCGCCGAAGTGACCAAAGCGCTGCCCCAGCTGCAGCAGGGCGAAGCCCCCGCCGACAACCAGGGACAGAAGAAGTGGAGCGACCGCTTCTTCGAGGTGGTGTCAGGCATTTTCACCCCGGTGGTTCCTGTTCTGATGGCCTCCGGTATGATGGGCGCCGCCCTGACCATCCTCAGCCTGTTGGGCGTGCTGGATGCGAACGGCCCCACCTACTACGTCCTGAATATCATCTACGACGCGGGCTTCTACTTCCTGCCCGTCTTTATCGCCTACAATACATCCAAAAAACTGAACGCATCTCCGTTCCTGTCCATGTTGCTGGCAGCCATCATGCTGCACCCCAATATCACAAACTTCTCCAGCCTTGGGGTGGAGCAGCTGAGCGTCTTCGGCATCGGCATCCCCACCGTCAACTACAGCAAGACTGTCCTGCCCATCATTCTGGGCGTCTGGCTGCTGGGCTATATCGAGCGATTCTTCAATAAAATTCTGCCCGACATCATCCGCGCTTTCACCGCGCCGGTGCTGGTCATGCTCATCATGACCCCCATCATGCTGATCGTCATCGGACCTCTGGGCAATACAGTGGCAGGCGTTCTGGGCGACGGCGTGATCTGGCTGGGCGATCACCTTGGCTTTGTTGCGGTGGCCCTGCTGGGCTTCTTCACCCCGGTCATGATCGCCACCGGCACCCACTCTTTCGCCTTCCCGGTCATCGTCGCTTCCATCACGACCGTGGGCTACGACGCCCTGCTGATGCCCAGTATGCTGGCTGAAAACCTGGCCATGGCCGGTGCAGCCTTTGCCGTCGGCTTTATGAGCAAGGACGTGGCCAAGCGCAGCGAATCGGTGTCGGCTGGTATCTCGGCCATCCTCGGCATCTCGGAACCCGCTACCTACGGCATCAACCTGCCCAGTATGTACGGTTTCCTGGGCGCGATGATCGGCGGCGCGATCGGCGGCGGCTTCGCGGGTATCTTCGGCTTCCGCATGTACATGATCGCTTCGTCCAGCGTGGTGGGTATCCCCGCCATGTTCGGCGACCTGGGCGTCGCCAACGTGATCGTCGGCCTGTTGACCATTGTCATCTCTTTCGCGGCGGCCTTTGCGGCCACCCTGCTGCTGGCCAAGGCCGGCATCAAGGGCCCTAAGATTAAGGCCGTCCAGAAGTAACCATTCAGAAAGGGAGCAACTGCCATGAAAGAAACATTTCTGTGGGGCGGCTCGACCTCGGCTTTTCAGTTCGAGGGGGGCGGCCACGAGGGCGGCAAGGGCCCCAGCATCTACGACCGGCGTGAGGAAAAGACCGGTGTGACCTACTCGGTGGCCTCCGACTTCTACCACCACTACAAAGAGGACATCGCCCTGATGGCCGAGATGGGGTTCACCGCTTTTCGGATGTCCATCGCCTGGAGCCGCCTTTTCCCCACGGGAGAGGGTGCGGTCAACCCCGAGGGGGTGGCTTTCTACCGGGACGTCTTTACCGAGCTGAAAGCCCACGGCATCGAGCCGGTGGTCACCCTCTTCCACTGGGATATGCCCCTGGCTCTGGTGGAAAAATACGACGGCTTCGGCGGCAAAGGGACCCTGCGGGCCTTTGAGCAGTACTGCCGCACCTGCTTCGCCGAGTTTGACGGGCTGGTCAAGTACTGGCTGACCATGAATGAGAACAACCTCGGCCTTCTGATGCCCTCGATGTACTCGAATCGCAAGCGCAGCAAGGACGACCCCGACTACGCCCAGTATCAGTGGAACAGCTACCACAACACCGTGATGGCGCATTTCCTGGCGGTCAAGGCCTGCCACGAGATGATCCCGGATGCCAAGATCGGCTGCATGATGGCCAGCGCCCTGGCCTACCCGCTCTCGCCCGACCCGCGGGATGTCCGCGCGGCCCAGGCCCACAACCAGCAGGTGAACTGGGACGAGCTGGACCTGCTGGCCACCGGCCATTATAACCGCCGGATGGAAAAGGCCATGCGGGAGGCGGGGGTCACCCTCGAAACCGGCGCAGCCGAGCAGGCGGTGATGGCCGACCCTGCCAGCAGGATGGACTTTATCTCCTTCAGCTACTACTACAGCGTCTGCATGCGGGACGGCGAGAACAAAAACAACGCCGACGCCCAGACGATCCAGATGATGTACGCCGCCTACGAGAACCCATGCCTGCAAAAATCCAGCTTTGGCTGGACCATTGATCCGATGGGGCTGCGCATCTTCATGAACGAACTGTATGACCGCTACCGCCTGCCGGTCATGGTAGTGGAAAATGGCCTGGGCGTCAAGGATGACGTCCTGACCGGGGATGGCCGGGTCCACGACAATTACCGTATCGCCTATCTGCGGGAGCACATCCGGGCCGTCAACGCCACCCGCGCCGAGGACGGCGTGCCGGTGCTTGGCTACCTGCCCTGGGGCTGCATCGACCTGTACAGCGCCGGCGGCGACCGCACCAAACGCTACGGCTTCGTCTATGTGGACTTCGACCATGGCTGCAAGCGTTACCGCAAGGACAGTTTTTATTGGTACAAGAAGGTCATCGCCAGCGGCGGCCGGGACCTGGACTGAAGCGCCCGGATAAGGAGAAAGAACATGATTTTGCAGATCGTTGACAATACCATCCGCCCCGAAATGGCGGATGCGTACATGACCGCGGCAAAAGCCTTCGCCGCCGACAGCAGCGCCAACGACGCGGGCTGCCTCAAGATGGAAGTGATGACCCGGGCCGGACAGCCCGGCCACGTTTACATCGTCTCAGCCTGGGAGACCGAAGAGGCCATGCAGGCCAGCTCCACCTTTTTGAAGTATAAGGCCAGCCTCAAGCCCGCCTTCCTGGGCAACCAGACCACCATCCTGCGGACCGTGTAACCCAATTTCAGGCAGGGCAGAGATAAAAAGCCGTATGTTCCGGCCCAAAGCGGGCAGGGGCATACGGCTATGTTTGCTTGGGAGAACGGTTTGATCACTGAATGTTCACGCTAAAAGTGAATATTCACTTTTGTGATTGAATTTTGAGGCGGCAGCCCATGCAAGGCCCGCAAGCTGGTGATTGGCTCGATGCCCGAGCACCTGCGGGCGGTGCAGATTCGGTGACGGTGCAATCCGACCTTGACGCTTTGCTGGCTTCATGGTAAAGTGGACGTAGAAAAATGTTTCAAAGGAGAGTGGGCAGGGTGAAGAAACTTCCGATCGGCATCGAGAATTTTGAAGAGTTTTCAACGGAGAACTTCTACTACGTTGATAAAACGGTGTTTATTGCCGAGCTTCTGCAAAACTGGGGCAAGGTGAACCTCTTCACCCGCCCCCGACGCTTCGGCAAGACGCTGAACATGAGCATGCTGAAGTGCTTTTTTGAGATTGGCGCAGACAAGGCCCTGTTCGACGGCCTGAAAATCGCACAGGAAAAAGAGCTGTGCGAGCAGTACCAGGGGCAGTTCCCGGTGATCTTCCTCAGCCTGAAAAGCGTAGACGGCTTGACCTTTGAGGCCGCAGCTGCGGCCATGCGCCGTTTGATTGGAAGCGAAGCCAGCCGCTTTGGCTTTCTGCTGCAGAGCGACCAGCTGAATGTGGACGAAAAAGAACTTTATCGGGCGTTGATAACGGTGGAAGCCGGCACCTTCAATATGGCGGATGATGCGCTCGCGGATAGTTTGCGCACGCTGTCTGCCTTGCTTGCCAAACACTACGGCCGCAAAGTGGTGATCCTGATCGATGAGTATGACGTCCCTCTGGACAAAGCCTTCCAGGCGGGCTACTACGACGAGATGGTCTCCCTCATCCGCAATATGTTCGGCAATGCGCTGAAAACGAACGAGAGCCTTCAGTTCGCGGTCCTGACCGGCTGCCTGCGCATCTCGAAAGAGAGCATCTTCACCGGTTTGAACAATTTGAAGGTACACACCATCTCCGACACCCGCTACGATGAATATTTCGGCTTCACCGACGCGGACGTGGACGAGCTGCTGGCCTTTTACGGCCTGTCGGACCGCAAGGACGTGTTCCGCGACTGGTACGACGGCTACCGCTTCGGCAATGTCAGCGTGTACTCTCCCTGGGATGTCATCAATTACTGCGACGTTTTGCTGTCCGACCCGGAAGCCGAGCCGGAAAACTACTGGGCCAATACCAGCGGCAACGGCATCATCCGGCGTCTGCTCAAAAAGGCGGACCAGACCACCCGGGACGAGGTGGAGCAGCTCATCAACGGCGGGGAAATCATCAAGACGCTCCGGCAGGAACTGACCTACCGGGACATCGAGAGCACCATCGACAATATTTGGAGCGTTCTCTATTCGACCGGCTACCTGACCTCCAGGGGCCGGCTGCCCGGCAAACAGATGAAGCTGGCCCTGCCCAACCGGGAGGTGCGAGAGCTGTTCATCGACCTGGTGAAGGACTGGTTCCAGGAGGCGACGCGGGCGGATTCGTCCCGGATCAACCGCTTTTGCAAAGCCTTCCCTGCGGGGGATACGGCGACCATCCAGGACATGCTGAACGATTA
>DXAC01000044.1 GCA_019117205.1 Candidatus Allofournierella merdigallinarum
CGTGAGGCGTCCATCTACACCGGCATCACCCTGGCGGAGTACTACCGCGACATGGGTTACCACACCGCCATGATGGCCGACTCCACCAGCCGCTGGGCCGAGGCCCTGCGCGAGATCAGCGGCCGTCTGGAGGAGATGCCCGCCGACGAGGGCTATCCCGCCTACCTGCCCAGCCGCCTGGCGGAGTTCTACGAGCGCGCCGGCTATGTGCGGGCGCTGAACGGGGAGGAGGGCTCGGTGACCGTTATCGGCGCCGTCAGCCCTCCGGGCGCCGACTTCTCCGAGCCGGTCACCCAGAACACCAAGCGGTTCACCCGCTGCTTCTGGGCGCTGGACAAGGCGCTGGCCTACGCCCGCCACTACCCGGCCATCAACTGGAATACCAGCTACACCGAGTACCTCACCGACCTGGCTCCCTGGTACTACGACAACGTGGGCCCGGACTTTTTGTCCTGCCGCGAGCAGATCGCCAGCCTGCTGTTGCAGGAGACCAGCCTGATGGAGATCGTCAAGCTGATCGGCTCCGACGTGCTGCCCGACGACCAGAAGCTGATCATCGAGATCGCCCGGGTCATCCGTGTGGGCTTCTTGCAGCAGAACTTCTTCCACGATCAGGACACCTATGTGAGCCTGGAAAAGCAGCTGAAGATGATGCAGGTCATCCTGCACCTGTACGAGAAGAGCCAGGCCCTGGTGGCCCGGCAGATCCCCATCAGCAAGCTGCTGCGGCTGGGGCTGTTCGACAAGCTGGTAAAGATGAAGTACGACATCCCCAACGACAAACTGGAGCTGTTCGACGAGTACACCGCCGAGATCGACCAGAAGATCGGCGAGCTGCTGCGCGCTTAACAGGGGAAAGGAGCGAATGAGAGACATATGATCCTTGAACATGTTGGCTTAAGCCAGATCAACGGCTCGCTGGTGGTCCTGGAGGGCGTTACCAACGCCTCCTACGACGAGATGGTGGTGATGAAACTCACCGACGGCAGCCAGCGGGTGGGCCGTATCGTGATGATCGAGGGGGACAAGTGCGTTATCCAGGTGTTCGAGGGCACCACCGGCTTCTCGCTGAACAACACCCGCACCACCCTGTCCGGCCATCCCATGATGGTGGACCTGAGCCCCGAGATCCTGGGCCGCACGCTGGACGGCCTGGGCCGCCCCATCGACGGCCTGGGCGAAATTTACCCCGAGTACCGGCGGGACGTGAACGGCTCGCCCATCAACCCGGTGAGCCGCGTCTATCCCCGCAACTACATCCGCACCGGCATTTCTTCCATCGACGCGCTGGCCACCCTCATCCGCGGCCAGAAGCTGCCCATCTTCTCCGGTTCCGGCATGAAGCACAACGAGCTGGCGGTGCAGATCGTGAAACAGGCGGACGTGTCCGACGGCGAGGACTTCGCCATCGTTTTCGCCGCCATGGGCGTGAAGAACGACGTGGCCGACTACTTCAAAAAGAGCTTCGAGGCCGCCAACGTCATGGACCGGGTGGTCATGCTGCTGAACCTGGCCAACGACCCCATCGTGGAGCGTATCATCACCCCCCGGGCGGCGCTGACCATCGCCGAGTACCTGGCCTTTGACCTGGGCAAGAACATCCTGGTCATCCTCACCGATATGACCAGCTACTGCGAGGCCCTGCGGGAGTTCTCCTCCTCCAAGGGCGAGATCCCCGGCCGTAAGGGCTACCCGGGCTACCTCTACTCCGACCTGGCGTCGCTGTACGAGCGGGCGGGCATCATCGAGGGCCGCAAGGGCTCGGTGACCCAGATCCCCATCCTCACCATGCCCGGCGACGACATCACCCACCCCATCCCCGACCTGACCGGCTACATCACCGAAGGGCAGATCGTGCTGGATCGGGGCATGGACGCCACCGGCGTCTACCCGCCGGTGAGCGTGCTGCCCAGCCTGTCCCGTCTGATGAAAGACGGCATCGGCGCCGGCTACACCCGCGAGGACCACAACCCGCTGGCGAACCAGCTGTTTGCCACCTACGCCCGGGTGCAGGACGCCAAGGCGCTGGCCAGCGTCATCGGCGAGGAGGAGCTCTCCGCCAGCGACAAGCGGGTGATGGAGTTTGGCCGCGCTTTCGAGCAGAAGTTCGTGGGCCAGGGCAACACCAACCGCTCCATCGAGGAGACGCTGGACCTTGGTTGGGAGCTGCTCTCCATGCTGCCCAAGGAAGAGCTGGACCGTGTGGACCAGGTCATGCTGGAGCACTACTACAAGCCCCACAGCGAGTCCGCCCAGCACGATCTTGCGGCCTTTGTGTCCAAAAACAAGTAGATCCTGACAGAGAGGGGGCTGCCGAATGGCACAGGTTTTCCCGACAAAATCCAACCTGATGGCGCAAAAGCGCAGCCTTGCGCTGGCAAGTCAGGGCTATGACCTGATGGACCGCAAGCGGAACATCCTGGTGCGGGAGATGATGCAGCTCATCGACCGGGCCGCCGCCATCCAGGACCAGATCGCCACCGCCTACGCCGCCGCCTACAAGGCGCTGCAGCGGGCCAACATCACCCTGGGCGTGGTGGGCGAGTTCGCCAAGACGGTGCCGGTGGAGGAGGGCCTTTCGCTGGACTACCGCAGTGTCATGGGCGTGGAGCTGCCCATCGTCAAGATGACCGACAGCGCGCCCGGGCTCTACTACGGGCTGGACTCCACCAACAGCCAGCTGGACGACGTCTACCTGAAGTTCTGCGAGGTGAAAAAGCTCACCGTGGAACTGGCCGAGGTGGAGAGCAGCGTCTACCGGCTGGCGGTGGCCATCCAGAAGACCCAGAAGCGGGCCAACGCCCTGAGCAACATCATGATCCCCCAGTTCACCGCCACCATCAAGTACATCACCGAGGTGCTGGAGGAAAAGGAGCGGGAGGATTTCTCCCGGCTGAAAGTCATCAAAAAACAGCGGGACGGCTGACGCCCCGCCGGATAAAGCGTAAAGCAGACCCCCCTTTGCAGCGATGCAAAGGGGGGTCTGTGTGTTATGGGGCGGGGGAGAGGGAAGCTCTCGCCGCTGCCCGGGACATCCCGCCCATTTTTTCAAAAACAGCCGCCGGCGTGGTTACAGGCTGAAGCCCAGTTTTCGCCGGGCGGGCCAGGCGAAAGCGGCCCACTGGCCGCCCTTGCCCTGGGGCCCGCCGGCCAGCAGGGTGGTGGCGGCGTCCGACAGCTGGCCCAGATAGCCGGCGGCGGGGCTGGCGCAGAGCAGTTTCCACATCAGCCCGCCGAACAGGTAGGACTGGGCAAACTCCCGCCAGCCGCCCAGATCCTCGGCGGCTTTCTGGCCGATGTCCCACAAAAAGCCGGCGGCCTCGCTCTCGGTGAGCCAGCCCACAAAGCAGCCCCAGCGGGTGAGCATGGCCGCCCGGCCCAGGTCCCAGCCGGCCAGGAAAGCGGGGGAGTAGCGGCCCTTGTACCGCTGAACGAAGTTCCAGGTGCGGATAGTGCCCTGGCGCTCGTCCTCATCCTCCTCGCCGCAGAGCAGTTCCTCGGGGGAGGCGGTGTCGGCGAACAGCTGGTAGCGCACGGCGTAGCCCTCCCGGGTCAGGTAGCGCAGCGTCTCCAGCAGCTCGCCCCGGCCGTCGATGCCCCAGCTGCGCCGCAAAAGGGAGGTGATCTGCTGCTCCATCACCGGGATGTGGTCCTCCACATCCATCCCGTCCAGCCGGTGGTCGTTCAGGGTGGACACGATGCCGGACAGCAGCACCCCGAACCGCTGCCAGCTGGCCGGGTCTTTGCCATAGTCCGCGGGGGGCGGCTCGGGCAGGGCCTCCAGCCGGGCCATTGTCTCCTCCAGCAGGGTGTAGAGCTCCTCCTCGGTCTCCTCCCGGTCCTCCAAAAGGTCGTCCCAGCCGTCGCCCTCCTCCATGGCTAGCGTCTCCAGGGCAGCGCTCACCAGGGCCATGTCCTCGCCGAACAGCTGGCCCATCACCGCCTCGGCGCCCATGGCGGCGGCCGCGGCGGTCTGCTCGCTCACCATCTGCCGGAACTGCTCCTGGCCGGCGGCCATGGCGGCCAGGGCGTCGGCGTCGAACATCTGCCCCAGCACCTCCACCTGGCGCGCCTGGTTGGCGGCAGCCTGGGCCGCCTCGGCGGCGGCCTGCGCCTGGCGGGCGTCCTCCTGCACGGCGGCGTCCTGCCGGGGGGAGGCGGCGTCGGCCAGCGCGTCGGCCTTTTCCTCCATCTTCTCCAGGCTCTCCAAAGCTTGCGCCTGGGCGGCTTTCGCCCGGTTCATGATCTCGTTAAGGTCCATCCGTCTCCTCCTTTTCGTCGGGCAGCTCGTGCCACACCTGCGGCGCCGGCGGCCCGAACAGCAGCCGCTTTGCCCGCGCCAGCAGCGCCTCCACAAAATGAAACCACAGGTGCCCCAGGATCACCAGCCCCAAAAGGGTCAGGGCGAGCCAGGGCAATTCTTCCCAGGGCATGGCCGCCTCACTTCTTCGCAAAGCGGTTCATGAAGTAGTCGGTAAAAGCCGCCAGCGCCTCGTCCTGGGACACATACACATACAGGCTCTCGTCCTCCAGCCAGTCGTAGGCGTTGATGGCGATATAGCCCCGCTTGTCCGGGTAGATGACAAAGGCGTCGGTGGGGTACTTGTTCCGGTAGGCTTTCAGGATGTCCGCCCGCCGGTAATAGGTCGGCTCGCCGCAGCCGGACAGGTCGGGCACGGTGGGCACCGCCACGATGGTGTCGGTGGCTTCGTTCCAGCCCACGATCAGGTTGCCGATCTTGGTCTTGCTGCCGTGGACGAACCCGTAGTTGAAGCGGCTCACGTCCTCGGTGTAGCCGTAGATCAGCCGGTAGTCTGCGCCGTTTTCCACCACATGGTCGAACAGCGCCCGCATCTTCTTCGCGTTGGCGTCGCTTTTGGCCGTGTCGATCTGGGGCCCCTTGAACAGCTTGTCGAAAAATCCCATTTTGTTTGTTCCTCCCTGATATATGTACTGTTTCAGCGCCGGCGTGCGGCGCGAACGACGAATATAAAAACAATTATAAAAATATGTCTTTATTTGTCCCAAAGAAAAGGCCGCGGCGGCGGCTAAAAGCGCCGCGGCGGCGAAAGGTTCAGCCAAGGGGATGCTCGGCGCGCATGGCCTCCAGATACCGGGTGATGGAGTCGATCTGAAAGCGCACCGTCGCGTCGGCGGCCTCGGGCACCAGCAGGGGAAGCGTGGAGGGCACCGCCCGCCGCAAAAGCATGGCGGTGATGCTCAGGTTGGTGAGCATGTCCACCCGCTCCTTGTCCGGCTGGATGCCGAAAGCGGCCAGCAGGTCCCGGAACAGCAGAAACTGCTTGCGGCGGAAATTGCGGTAGCTCTCGGGGGTCAGGTGCCGGAAAAGCAGCTGCTGTTCCTCAATGGTGAGCACGGCGATGCCGTACTGCTCTCCGTAGCAGCAGGAATACAGGAATTGGCGCACCGCCTCCCGCCAGGTGAGAGCCGGGTCCTCCAGCAGCGAGCGGGCATACTCCAGCACCCGGGGCTGCTGGAGGTAGATGGCCTCCACGATCAGGTCCTCCTTGGTGGGGAAAAAGGTGTAAAAGAAAGTGCGGGAGATGCCCGCGCTTTTGTAGACCTGCTCCACCGTTGTGTGGCGGATGCCCTGCTTTGCCATCAGCTCCAGGGCGGTGCGGACCAGCTGTTGCCGGACGCGCTGGCGGTCCTCCTCGGAATAGGCGACCTTGGGCATGGTGTCCTCCTTGCAAATAAAAACAAAGTTGTTTTTATTATCTTTATTTTAGCACCGTTCACGCCAAAGCGCAAGCGGGGGAAAAGAAAAGTTCCCCCGGCGGCGGGCCGGGGGAACGGGACGATGTAAAAAGATGCCGCCGCTCAGGGGGCCACCCGGGGGTGACGCTGGTAGAACTTCTCCCGCTCGGCAAAATAGCACTGGGCGCACAGGCTTTGGTATTCCACGTTGTTCTCCTGGTCGATGGCCACCTGGTCGCCCTCGAAGACGAACTCGCCGTTCACCTTGCGGCCGTTGCAGGTGGCCTTGCGCCCGCAGGTGCAGATGGTCTTCATCTCCTCAATGGCGTGGGCCAGCTCCAGCAGGCGGGTGGAGCCGGGAAACCCGTTCATGGAAAAATCCGTCCGCAGGCCGTAGGCGATCACCGGGATGTTCAGCTTTACGGTGACCATGAACAGCTGCTCCGCCTGGGCGGGGGTGAAGAACTGGCTCTCGTCGGTGAGCACGCAGGCCAGGGGCGCCCGGGCGGCCTCGGCCTCGATCAGCCGGAACACGTCCATGTCGGGGGTCACCGCCTTGTCCACCGGCCGGCTGACGCCCAGCCGGCTGAGCAGGCACTCGCCGCCCTTGGTGTCGATGCTGGGCTTGAGGATCAGCACCCGCATCCCACGCTCCTCGTAGTTGTGGGCCACCTGCATCAGGGCGGTGCTCTTGCCGCTGTTCATGGCGCCGTAACGAAAATACAGTTTGGCCATTGGCGTTTCCGCTCGCTTTCGTTATATGTTCCGCCGTCAGCGGTTCCGCAGCCGATAGCCCAGGCTCATCAGGCTGTCGCCCAGGTGGGCGTTCTCCACCGTCACGTCGGGGTAGGCCACCGACAGGTCGTAGTGGCTGAAGTTCCAAAACCCTTTCAGGCCCAGCTCCACCAGCTGGCTGGAGACCTCTTTCGCCCCCTCCCGGGGCAGACAGAGCACCGCCACGGTGGGTTTGTTGGCCTTGCAGAACGGGGCCAGCTCGCTGATGTGGTGGATGGGCACACCGTCCAGGTCGTGCCCCACCAGCTCCTGCTTCACGTCGAACACTGCCAGCAGGTTGTAGCCGTTGGTGTCGGTGGTCAAAAAGCGGGACACCGCGGTGCCCAGCCGGCCGGCGCCCAGCAAAATGGTGGGCAGCTTTTCCCCGTGGCCGAACAGCAGCTGGCCGATCTCGGCCTCCAGCACCTCCACGTTGTAGCCAATGCCCTGCTGGCCGAAGCCGCCAAAGCAGTTGAAGTCCTGCCGCACCTGGCTGGCGGTGGTGCCCATCATCCGCGCCAGCTCGCTGGAGGACACGGTGGCCACCCCGGCTTTGTGAAGCTGGAAGATATAGCGGTAGTACTTGGGCAGCCGTTTGATGACCGGAAGCGATACCTTGCCCTGGGAGTTGTTCATCTTCGTTCACCATCTTTTCATTAAATTCAAAGGGTGGCTTGCAAAAGGCAAAGCAGCAGCAGGCCGCTCGATCTCCCCCGGCCCGGCTGTGCTGCGGACCACAGACCGGGGCAAGGTACAGCAGGATTTCCGTACCTTTTATATCATATAATTTTTATATGCAGTTTGTCAATTCATATACAAATAGGATGTATACAACTGGACAAAAAGCCTCATACTGTCATAGAAAAACCGAAAAAAGGGGGAGCGCGCAGTATGCAGCAGGAGGCAAAAACGCCCACCGACGCCCAGGTGGAGCAGGAAAAACTGGAACAGGAGTACATGATGGACACTGGTTCGGTGATCCGCACCAAGGGCCGCCATGCCATCCATTGCCTCACGGTGGTGGGCCTGATCGAGGGCCACGTGTCGGCGGAACAGAGCCAGAAAGTGACCAAATACGAGCATGTCATCCCCCAGCTGGTGGCCATCGAGGAGGACCCGGACATCGAGGCGCTGCTGGTCATTTTGAACACGGTGGGGGGCGACGTGGAGGCGGGGCTGGCCCTGGCGGAGCTCATCAGCGGGGTGAGCAAGCCCAGCGCCACCCTGGTGCTGGGGGGCGGCCACTCCATCGGCATCCCGCTGGCGGTCAGCGGCAAGCGCAGCTTCATCGTGCCCACCGCCACCATGACCATCCACCCGGTGCGCCATTCCGGGCTGGTGCTGGGCGTGCCCCAGACCATGCGCTATTTCGAGCAGATGCAGGAGCGCATCGCCGGCTTTGTGGAGAGCCATTCCGGCATCAGCCGCGAGCGCTTTGTGGAGCTGATGATGCACACCGGCGAACTGGTGATGGACGTGGGCACGGTGCTCACCGGCCAGCAGGCGGTACACGAGGGCCTCATCGACCAGATGGGTGGCCTGGGAGACGCGCTGCAATACCTCTATGACGAGATCGAGCGCCGGGGCTGACCGCCCCGGCGTTTTCCTTTGCTGACATTTATAAGGACGGGGGTTATGATGAAATAGATCCGGACAGAAAGCGGGGTGCTCGATCATGAAAAACAGCGGAACGAATACACGAGCTGAATATCTTTTGAGGGCCCCGGTCGCATTGTGAGCGTTTCATAGGCTTTGCCGCGGCTTGTTTGCCGCGGCTTTTTGCTTTTGACGCAGCCTTTCGCTCTCCCTGGGTGTTCATACAAACGCTGATGTGCCGGAATACGACATATGGCACATGATGATCGACGAAGCAAGTCGGGGCCGGGGCTGCGGCAATAAGCAAGGCTCGCCCGGGGCTGTAAAGGCCCCGGCGCTTCCATTTTCCGGCGTCCCCGTTCGGCAAATTTGGGTTTTACAAATCGCCCGGTTGATGGTAAAATAATTAAGTTAAGCATTCCGCGCTGCGGGGGCAGACGCCCCGTGGCGAACGATACCAACGCAAGGCGAAAGAGGATACAAAAACACTATGGCGACAAAGAAAACTTCGACCACGAAAAAAACCACCGGCACCCGGCGGCGCAGGCCCCAGCCGGACATTGCCCAGAGCTGGAGCATCCTGCTGTTCGGCCTGGGCGCGGTGCTGGTGGCAATGGTCTTTGTGGAGGGCGAGTCTGTCTGGGCGTGGATCCGGGCGGCGCTGTTCGGCGTCTTCGGCCTGGGGATGTACGTCCTGGGCCTGCTGGTGCTGTATGTGG
>DXAC01000045.1 GCA_019117205.1 Candidatus Allofournierella merdigallinarum
CGGCGGCCAGGGGCAGGATGTCCCCCTCGTTCTTCAGCAGCACCACGGCCTCCTGGGCCACCCTGGCGGCCAGGGCGTGGTGGGCCTCTTTGTCAAAGCTGCCGTCCGCCTTTTCCTTGGGGGCGGTGGCGAAGACCACCGCCAGCAGCTCGTCCACCCGCTGGTCCACCTCGGCCTCGCTGATGCGGCCGGCGCGCACGGCGGCGGCCAGCTGCCGGTCGGAGTCGCCGGCGGTGCCGGGCATCTCCAGATGGCTGCCGGCCCGCACGCCCTCCACATGGTCGTTGGAGCCGCCCCAGTCGGTGACCACGGCGCCCTCAAAGCCCCACTCGTCCACCAGGATGTCCCGCAGCAGCTGCTTGTCCTCGTTGGCATAGGTGCCGTTGATCTTGTTGTAGGAGGACATAATGCACTTGGGGCGGCCCTCCTTGACGGCGATCTCGTAGTTGGTCAGGTACAGCTCCCGGAACGTCCGCATATCCACCACACTGTCGCTGGCCATGCGCAGGGTCTCCTGGCTGTTGGCGGCGTAGTGCTTGGGGCAGGCGGCGATGCCCCGGCTCTGGATGCCCCGGATGTAGCCGGCGGCCAGCTTGCCCGCCAGGATGGGGTCCTCGGAGAAATACTCAAAGTTGCGCCCGCACAAGGGGCTGCGCTGGATGTTGAGCCCGGGGCCCAGCACCACGCTGACCCCCTGGGCCACCGCCTCCTCGCCCAGGGCCGCGCCCAGTTCCTCGCCCAGGGCGGGGTCCCAGGTGCAGGCCACCGTGACGGCGGTGGGCCAGCAGGTGGCGGGCAGGCTGGCGTTCAGGCCAAGATGGTCCCCCTCCCCCACCTGCTTGCGCATACCGGTGGGGCCGTCGGACAGGCAGATGGTGGGCACGCCCAGCCGCTCGATGGCCCGGGTGCTCCAGATATCCCGGCCCGACAGCAGCCCGCATTTTTCCTCCAGTGTCATCTGGTCGATCAGGTCTTTGTACTTCATACGCTTCATTCCTTTTTGTTCAGGGTATCATACGGGCAGGGGGCGGGACCCGAAGGCCCCGCCCCGGATGGGGTTCCGTTCAAGGGATGGCTTGCTTATTCGGCGCTGCCCTCGGCCACAGTCACCACAGGCTGCTCGGCGGTGCGGCGCTTGTAGTTCTTGACAGCCTTGAGCTCCAGAGCCACGATGGCCAGCACCAGCACGGCGTCGATGCCGTAGCCGATCAGCTGCCAGGTGGGCATGCCCGGGTTCAGGTTCTCCTCCATGTAAGCGCGGCTGTTCACCACGGTGTACAGGATGTTCTTGCAGGCCTGACGGGCGGCCAGCACGCCGGTGGCGCTGGTGGTGTCGGTGAGGTAGTTGGTGGCGGTGGGGTAGTTCACCAGGCAGAAGTCGGTGCCGTTGCGGATGGCCTGGTCAGCGTCCATGTAGCCGTAGACGCCGAAGTAGTCGGTGAGGACCATGCCCACGAAGCCCCACTCGTCACGCAGAACGATGTTGCACAGGGCGTTGGACGCGCCGGCCCACTCGGTACCCACGTAGTTGAAGGAGGACATCACCGCGTCGGCGCCGCCTTCCTTCACGGCCAGCTCAAAGGGTTTGAGGTAGATCTCGCGGGTGGACTGCTCGCTCGCCCAGGTGCAGAGCATGGTGTTGCGGTTGGTCTCCTGGTCGTTCAGGGCGTAGTGCTTGATGTAGGAGTACACGCCGTGGCTCTCGGCGCCCTGCACCGCCTGGGCGGCCAGCTTGCCGCTGAGCACGCCGTCCTCGGAGTAGTACTCGAAGTTACGGCCGGAGAAAGCGGAGCGATGGATGTTCATGGCGGGGGCGTACCAGCCGGACACATCCAGGTCGTCGGCCATGCGGCCGATGGAGGAACCGAACTTGTACACGGTGTCGGTGTTCCAGGTGGAAGCCATCATCACGGTGCCGGCAAAGCCGATGGAGCCCTGCTGGGTGAAGTTGTTGTTGATGGAAGCGGGGCCGTCGCAGTCGTAGGTCTGCACCTTGCCGATGCTGTTGATGGGAGCAGTCTGGTAGCCGCCCATGGCGATGAGCTCGCTCATCTCGGTGACGGTGAGCTGATCCAGGAAAGTATCCCACTGGGGATCGTCATAGGCAACGCCCCGCATCTGGACCAGCTGGATGCCGTTGGACGCGCCGGTGGTGGGCATCACGTCGTCGGCGTTGTTGTAGTTGTTGGGGTCGTAGTTGGCGTTGTTCAGGAAAGTAGCCTTGTCCTCCTCGCTCATGGACATGCTGGCGGGCGCAGCGGTGGCCTCGGCGTAGTTGGCGAAGCCGTCGGCGCGGGACAGGTAGGTAACGTCGCCCTCCACGTTCTCAAACTGGTTGGTGGGCGCGGTCAGGTCGGTGGAACGGCCCTCATCGTAGACGATGGTGGCGGGCACGTTGTACACGCGGCTGTCCAGCACGGTGTGAGAGTCGGAGTTGATGCTGATGATGTAGTCGCCGGCCTCCAGCACGTAGGCAGCCTCGCCGTAGGTGTCGTAGGAGGCCATGTCCTCCGCCTTGAAGCTGATGGTCAGGGTCTGGGAAGCGCCGGGCTCCAGCACGTCGGTCTTGTCAAAGGCCACCAGGTTGGCGGTGGCTTTCTCGATGCCGCCGTTGGTGTAGGGCGGGTTGTAATAGACCTCCACCACGTTCTTGCCGGCCACGCTGCCGGTGTTGGTGACGGTCACATCAAAGCTAAGGGTATCACCGTCCACGGTGATGTCGCTCATGGTCTGCTCAAAGGTGGTGTAGGAAAGGCCGTAGCCGAAGGGGTACATGACGGTGGAGTCGTAGTCGATCAGGCCCTCGGCGGCGGCGGTCTCGTAGAACTTGTAGCCCACGTAGATGCCCTCGACGTAGTTCACGAAGCTGGGCAGGGCGGTGGTTTCCTCACCGGTGGAGAAGTTGGTGGAGACCACGGCGTGCTCGTCCATGTTGTCATACATGAACTGGCCGAAGTTGTTGACAATGGGGGTGTTGAACAGGTCGTAGAGGAAAGTGTCCACGGTCTTGCCGGAGGGGTTCACCGCGCCGGAAAGCACCAGGCCCACCGCGTCAAAGCCGTTCTGGCCGGGGCAGGGAGCGTAGACAGCAGCATCCACGCCGTACTCTTCCAGGAAGCCCAGCTCCATGGCGTTGTTGGTGTTGATGAGCACGATGACCTTGTCGAAGTTGTCGCACACCATCTGCAGCATCTCTTCCTCGCGGTTGCTCAGCTGCAGGTAGTGGTCGCCCTCGTCCCAGTCGTTGCCCTCGTTCAGGGTGTCGTCATACACGCCGTTGAAGTAGGAGTTGCCGGTGGTGGCGTCCCGTTCCAGCCAGCTGCCGTCCACGACGGCGGCCATGTCGGTGGGCATGTCGGCGTTCTCGCCGCCGGGCCGGGAGATGACCACCAGCGCGGTGTCGGAGAACTCCTTGGCGGAGGCCATCAGTTCATCGGTGTAGGCGCTGACGTTGGGCTCGGGCAGGGTCCAGTCCTGGGCCCACATGCCCACGCTGGGGCGGCCGTCCTTGTAGGCCTTGTAGAAGTCTACCAGGTCCTGGTTGACGTTCAGGCCCGCGTTGGTCAGGCCGGTGATGAGGTCGGTCACGGCGTACTGGTCGTTCAGCGCGCCGGAGCCCACGCCGCCGTACACGGGGGCGGTGGAGGCCCAGCCGAAGACGTTCACGTTGGCGCCGCCGGCCAGGGGCAAAGCGCCGTTGTTCTCCAGCAGGGTCACGCCTTCGCTCACCAGCTCGGTGTTGACCTCGTAGGCCTCGGCCATGCTCTCTTCGGTGATGGAGCCGCCGCCCATGGCCAGGTTGATCATGGTGAACATGGGCCCGAAGCAGATGGCGTTCACCACGATGATGACCGCCAGGCCCAGCGCCACCAGGGCGCTGCTGCGGACGAGTTTCTTCTTCGCGGCGGGCAGCGCCTTGCAGGCAATGATCACCGCCAGCGCGGCGACGAGAGCAACGCCCAGCACGATCAAGTGGGTCTTGACGCTGGACAGGACGTTGATGACGTCTTGAATGTTGATGGCTAACATTTTGCGATTCCTCCTTGTGTCTCACGTTGCCGGGCAGCTCCCGGACTCGCTGGGTATACTTTAACACAAATTTTATCCCTCTGGATATTTCAGGAACAAACTGACACTTTTTTGGCACAAACGGAAATTGGTCTTGTGCAAAACTCCAACAAAAACCCGGCCTGTTTGTGTAACACGCACAAGCCGGGTTTTATGCCCTGGTCATTCTCTCTCTTCGTGCCCCTCCAGCGGCAGCAGCACCTTGAGCTCGAACCAGTTTTTCCGGGTGTTTACGGTGACCGTGCCGCCGTATTTCTGGGCGGTGCGGCGGATGCTCTTCAGGCCGTAGCCGTGGTAGTTGGCGTCGGCCTTGGTGGTAACGGGCAGGCCGTCCTCAAAGCGCAGCTCCCCCTCGTAGCAGTTCTCAAAGCGAAGCAGCACAAAGCTCTTCTGGCGGGCCACCGACACATGGATCAGCCGCTTTTCCCGGTCGGCGATCTTGCGGACGCTCTCGATGGCGTTGTCCAGGGCGTTGCCCACCAGGGTACACAGGTCCATGGGGCTCACCCCCTCCAGGGCGGTGCCGTCCGCCACGGTGGTCAGCCGGATGCCGTGCTTCTGGCAGTACAGGCTCTTGCCGGTGAGCAGCACGTCCAGCACCTGATTGCCGGTTTTGTTCTGGGCCTCGTAGGCGATGATGTCGCTTTCCATCTCGTCCAGCCAGGCGGCACGGCGGGCGGCGTCCGGCTCGGCCCGCAAAGCGGCGATCTGGTGCTTCAGGTCGTGGTATTTCCGGTTGATCAGGTCGATGCTCTCCCGGGACTGCTGGTACTGCACATACTGGCTGCGCAGGATGGCGTCAATGGTCTCCAGCTCGTGGCGCATCTGCAGCTCCACCCGCTGCAGGTGATAGGCGTAGAGGATGGCCAGGCCCCCCAGGTCCACCAGGGTGCGGATGTTGAAGATCTCCCCCACGTACTGGCCGCTGAACGGGGTGACGATCTGGATGTAGCTCAGGTTGCTCATGAAGAACACCGACGCGCCGATGACCAGCGCCCCGGCCAGCTCCCGCCCGGCGATGGACAGCCGCATCTGCCGGGGGCGGCTGCGCTTTTCCAGCAAAAACATCAGCCCGAACGCCCCGGCGTACACCACCGACAGAAAAACCAGGCGCACCGGCACCAGGTCGGCCCCGGTCACGGCGACATAATTGTAATAGAGCTGCCATTCCAGCGAGGCGGCGAACTCCGCCAGCAGGAAAGCCCGCACACAGCTGTACCCGGCGGCCAGCGCGCCGCCGGGGCAGGAGAACAGGATAAAGGCGAACATGATGCCCACCGCCCCCAGCATACAGGGGATCCACAGGGCCAGGGGCACGTCGTCGGTGAGCACCAGAAAGACCGTCTGGCCCGCCAGCACGCCGGCGGCGGCCAGCCAGAACCGCCAGCCGGCGGTGCGGCGGGCGGGCAGGATGTACACAAGGCAGGCCAGCCACTCGGCCAGCGACGTGTACTGGCGGGGGATGTCCGCCAATGCGGCCAGATTCATTTGACCACCTCGCCCACAAAATCGGTGAGGGCCGCCAGAAACTCGTTTTTGCGCCCCCGGCTGATGGGCAGGGCCTGGCCGCCCACCATGGCGCAGCCGTCCTGCACGCTGTCCACATGCTCCAGGTTCACAAGGCAACCCTTGTTGCAGCGGAAAAAGCCGTAGTTTTCCAGCTTTTCCTCCACCTCCCGGATGGTGCCGGTGGTGGTGTGCTCGCCCGCCACGGTGACGAACACCAGGTTGTGGCCCTGGCTCTCCACATAGAGGATGCGGGAGATGTCCAGCTTCTGGGCCCCGCCCCGGATGGCGATGGTCATATACCGCCGGGCCCGCTTCTTCATCCGGCCGATGGCCCGCTCCAGCCGCTGGGAAAAGGCGAAGTAGCTCACGGGTTTCAGCACATAGTCCAGCGCGTCCACCGCGTAGCCCCGGATAGCGTACTGGGCCATGTTGGTGATGAAGATGATCACCACCTCCGGGTCCAGCTTGCGGATCTCCTCGGCGGCGGTCATGCCGTCCATGAACTTCATCTGCACGTCCATCAGGATGATGTCGTACCGGGCCCGGTAGTTCTCCAGGATCTCGTCCCCGTCGCAAAAGCGGGTGGTCTCAAAACCCTCGCCGCTCTCGGCGGTGTAGCGCTCCAGATACTCCTCGAGCTGCCGGGCGCAGGAGTCTTCGTCTTCCACAATGGCGATACGGATCATGGGCCTGCTCCTTTCCTTGTGAGGGTCGCGTGGGGGGTCTTTGTCAGGGTTGCACAACATGCCGGGGCTTGTCCCGGCAAACTGCCAAAAAAAGCGGAAAAGCGCGGCGGTCAAGCCAAGGCTGCCCGCCCCGGCCAGACAGCCGCGCCGTGATGCTGTGTCGTGTGCTTCCAGCAAGCGCCGCTCAGGGGATAAAGACGCCGTGGATGGCGCTCACCGCCCGGTCGGCCTCTTTCTCGTCGATGATGACGCTGATCTTGATCTCGCTGGTGCTGATCATGTGGATGTTCACGTTGGCCTCGAACAGGGCCTCGAACATGCGGCTGGCAACGCCCGGGTTGGACTGCATCCCCGCGCCCACCACGCTGACCTTGGCGTAGTTCTTCTCCACCTTGATCTCCTTGCCGCCAAAGCGGGGCTGGTTCTCTTTCAGCACCTCCACCGCGTTCTCCGCCTCGCCGAGGGGCACGGTGAAGATCAGGTCCTTGTTGCCGCCCCGGCCGGTGGACTGGAGAATAATGTCCACGTTGATGTTGCGGCTGGCCAGCGAACCGAATACTTTAAAGGACATGCCCGGCACGTCCGGCACCTCCATGATGGAGATCACCGCCACGTCGGTGTCCTTGGCAACGCCCTTGATGAGCATCCCTTCCATATCGTCTGTTACCTCCTTCACGATGGTACCCGGCACCGGGTTCAGGCTGGAGAGCACCTCCAGCTCCACGCCGTATTTCTTGGCAAGCTCCACGCTGCGGTTGTTCAGCACCTGGGCGCCCAGGCTTGCCAGCTCCAGCATCTCGTCAAAGGTGATCTCGGCCAGCTTGCGGGCGCCGGGCACCTTGCGCGGGTCGGCGGTGTAGACGCCCTCCACGTCGGTGTAGATCTGGCAGCGGTCGGCGTGCAGCGCGGCGGCCAGCGCCACGGCGCTGGTGTCCGAGCCGCCCCGGCCCAGGGTGGTGATGTCCTCCAGCCGGTTGAGCCCCTGGAAGCCGGCCACCACCACCACCCGGTTGCGGGCCAGCTCGCTTTCCACCCGCTCGGTGTCCATGCGGCGGATGCGCGCCTTGGAGTAGGCGCGGTCGGTGATGAAGCCCGCCTGCCAGCCGGTGAGGCTGATGGCCTGCACCCCCAGGCTGCTCAGGGCCATGGCCAGCAGCGCGATGGAGATCTGCTCGCCGGTGGCCAGCAGCATATCCATCTCCCGCCGGCTGGGCTCCGATGTTATCTCGGCCGCCTTGGCGATCAGGTCGTCGGTGGTGTCGCCCTGGGCGGACACCACCACCACCACGTCGTTGCCAGCCTTGCGGGTGGCGGCCACGATGCGGGCCACGTTGAACACCCGGTCACGATCGGCCACGGAACTGCCGCCGAATTTTTGCACGATCAAGGCCAAATTTCCTCAACTCCCTCTATCAACAAATGCCTCCTGGCATAAGTGTATGCATTTGCACGGTCTTATTCTACCACAGCGCCGGTGTTGTCCGCAAGCATCCGCCGCAGCGAGAAGGCCAGCGTCTCCGGCGTCTCGGCCAGAAGCTCCTCGGCGCGGCCGAAAAAGTCGCTGTTGTCCCGGTGGACCACCGCCATGATGGTGGGGCCCGCGCCGGAGATGTAGACCGCGTAGGCCCCCAGGTCCCAGGCCAGCTCGAAGATGCGCTCACCGCCGGGGATCAGGGGCAGACGGTACTGCTGGTGCAGCGCGTCCTTGGTGGCCACCTTCAGAAGCTCATAGTCGCCGTCGCAGAAGGCGGCGGTGGCCAGCGCCGCCCGGGAAAGGTTGTACACCGCGTCCGCCCGGTCCACCGTTTTGGGCAGGGCCGCGCGGGCCTTCTCGGTGAGCAGCTTGAAGTTGGGGATGAAGGCCGCGAAAGCCAGCTCCTCGTCGATGGGCTTGCGCACGCTGTACACCTGGCCCTCGTCGTAGACGCTGGTCACAAAGCCGCCCAGCATGGCCGGGGCCACGTTGTCCGGGTGGCCCTCGATGCTGGTGGCCAGGGTGAGCATCTGCCGCTGGGTGAGGGGCGAGCCCAGCAGGGCGTTGGCCCCCAGGATGCCCGCCACGATGCAGGCGGAGCTGGAGCCCAGGCCCCGGGCCATGGGGATGGGGTTCTCCTGCCGGATGCGGATGCCCTTCAGCGGCTGGCCCAGCTGGTCGAACACCGCCTTTGCCGAGCGGTAGACAAGGTTGCCCGGGCCGGTGGGGATGAGGGTGCCGTCGCTGGCCAGGATGTCGATGCGGTCGCACTCTTCCAGGGTGACGGTGTTGTGCATGGAGACCGCGAGGCCCAGCGCGTCAAAACCGGCGCCCACGTTGGCGCTGGTGGCGGGCACGGTGACTTTTACCATAAACGCTTCCCTCCCTCAATCGGTGAGCTGGCGCAGCATCAGCTCCACTTTGCCGCCCAGGGCCGTGACCTTGCGGGCGGCTTCTTCCAGCCCGCGGGGGGCGATGTAGGTCACGAGATAGGCCGCCTCGCTGCCGTCGTCGCTCACCAGCTCGCCCTCGCCGTAAAGCGCGGGCAGCACGGTGGCGGGCAGCCCCTTCACCCGCACATAGCAGGTGGCGGGGGTGGGGTCCTCCAGCAGGCCGTCGAAGGGCTCGCTGGGCTGCCAGAACAGGCTGTCGTGGATCTTCGCGCCGTGCTTGAGGGCGTCGATCACGTCAGCCACCACCGCGCTGGCGGTGGGCAGACGGCCCGCGCCCTTGCCGTAGAACACCACGTCGCCCAGCATGTCGCCCTTCACCAGCACCGCGTTGAACACGTCGTCCACGCTGGCCAGCTGGTTGGATTTGGGCACCAGCATGGGCTCCACCGCGGCGGTCACCCGGCCGGTCTCGTCCCGCTTGGCCCAGGCGATGAGCTTGATAACGCAGTCCAGCCGGGCGGCGGCGGCGATGTCCGCCACCGTGATGCCCCGGATGCCCCGGGTCGGAATGTTTTTGGGATAGAAATGATGCCCGAAGGCGATGCTGGCCAGAATGGCTATTTTGCGGCAGGCGTCGGGGCCGTCCACGTCGTCGCCGGGGTCCTTGGTCTCGGCGTAGCCCAGCTGCTGGGCGATCTTCAGCGCGTCCTCAAAGCCCATCTCCTCCCGGGCCATCTTGGTGAGCATGAAGTTGGTGGTGCCGTTCACGATGCCCTGCACCTGGCTGATGACGTTGGCCGCAAGGCACTGGTGCATGGGGGTGATGATGGGGGTGCCGCCGCCCACGCTGGCCTCGAACAGAAAGGCCACCTTGTGCTCTCTGGCCAGAGCCAGCAGCTCGGCGCCGTAGGTGGCCACCATCTCCTTGTTGCTGGTCACCACGCTGCGCCCGCTCTCCAGCGCTTTCCGCACATAGGGGTAGGCGAATTTGGTGCCGCCGATGGTCTCCACCACCACCTTTATCTCCGGGTCGGCCAGGATGGTGTCGATGCTCTGCACAAACAGGGCCGCGTCGGGGTGATTGCTGAAGTCCCGGATGTCCAGGATGTATTTGACCTCCACGGGCTGGCCCGCGCGGCGGCTGACGCTGGCCGCATTGCGGCGCAGCACCTCCAGCACGCCGCCGCCCACGGTGCCGAAGCCCAGGATCGCGATCTTTGCCATAGGTCCCTTCGTTCCTTTCCTCTTCAATGCTGACTTTGTGCGCCCGCGTCACACGCCCTGGCGGATCTCCACCACGGTGCGCTGACGGCGCAGCTTCTGGAGCATTTCCTCCACGCTCATCTGCATGGTGTCGGTGCGCACGCTCACCGCCACCTGGGCCGCGCCGCTCTCCGGCGTGGACTGGTTGATGGTGACCACGCTGCCCCCCGCCGCGCTGATGCCCGCCAGCAGCGCCTGCAGCGCGCCGGTCTCGTCCAGCAGGGTGGCCAGCACGGTGATGACCTTGCGGCTGTTGCGGGCGTCGAACACGCAGTCCTTGTATTTATAGAAGGCGCTGCGGGACAGCCCCGCCTGCCGCACAGCCGACGAGATGTTGCGCACCGCGCCGCTGACCAGCAGTTCCTTGGCCTTGAGCACCTTGATGAAAACGTCCGGCAGCACGCTTGCGTCCACCAGCAGAAAACGACGTTCCATACTCTTCCTCCAAATCCCCCGCAAAGGGCGCGATTGTACTCGATGAAAGCACATTTGTGTCCAAAGATGCTACAATGTTTATACTATACCACTTTGCCACGCCAAAGTGCAAGGGGCAGGTGCGGCCGCGGCGCGATTTTCGTCAAATGGAGCAGTTTGGGCCCCTCTGGCGCATTTCGTTTGCACACAATACACAAAGGGCCCCTTCTGTGCGCTCAGCGCGCACAGAAGGGGCCCTTGCCGGTTCGTATCAGGGATGCAGGGTGCAGTAGCCGGGCATGTTGTCGGCGGTGTAGTAGCCCACTGCCGTGTTGGGGCAGTTCACGGCCAGTTCGCCGCTCTCCGCGCAAAAGCGCGCCGTCTGCACGTCGTCGCTCACCGGGAAGTTCTTGGTCTCCAGGTCGGCCTGGATGGTGTCCATGAGTTCCTTCCACGCATAGCGGATGGGGTTGGCGTTCTGGCCCCTCTTCACGTCGGTGAAGTCGTAGGGCTGGTCGTAGCCCCACCACACACCGGTGACATAGTAGGGGGTCAGGCCCACAAAGGTGAAGTCGTGGTTGTCGGTGGTGGTACCGGTCTTGGCGGCGGCCTCCATCTCACCCTCGGGGTGGATGGCGCTGCCGGCGGTGCCGCCGGGAGCCAGAACGCCCTGAAGCAGCCGGTTCATGATCATGGCGGTGCTGGGCTTGATGGCCTGGGTGTGCACCACGTTGACGGTGTTGTCCAGAATGACCTCGCCGGTGACGGCGTTCTCCACGATGGTGTACAGGTGGGGGGTCACATACTCGCCGCCATTGCCGAACATCTGGTAAGCGGCGGTGAGCTCCATCAGGCTGATGCCCTTGGAAAGGCTGCCCAGCACCATGGGGGCGTAGTCGGCGTCCGCCTCGGTGAGGTGGGTCATGCCCAGGGTGTCGTGGGCGAAGCTGTACATATAGTCCTTGCCCACGCGCTGGCCCACCTGCACCGCGATGGTGTTCTTGGATTTGGCGATGGCGGTGTTCACGGTGATCAGGCCCGGTTCGTAGGTTTTTTCATAGTTGGAGGGCCAGTCCTGCCAGATGTCGGGGTTTGCCAGCACCTCGGGGGCGTCGTTCTCAAACATTTTGGAGCCGTACTGGGGGTAGGAAGAACGCAGGTTTTCCTTGACGATCTTGCCCACGCCCATGTCGGGCAGAGCGGTGGAGTAGTTGATGAGGCCGGAGTCGATGCCCAAAGAATAGGCCGCCAGCGGCTTCATGGTGGAACCCACCGAACGCTGGGTGCCGCCGTACTCCGGGCCCACCGCGCGGTTCAGGCCCAGGTCGGTGGTCTTTTCGCCAAGGCCGCCCACCAGCGCCAGCACCTGGCCGGAATAATCCATGGTGAGCATGGCCGCCTGGGTGCGGGCGTTGTAGTAGTACACCGGCTCGCCCTGCTTGTTGGTGCCGGTCTTGTAGGTGCCGTCGTCGTTCACCACGATGTTCTCCAGCTGGGACGGGTCGGGCACCTGGCTCTGGAGGATCTCCTCCTCATGCCACAGCGCCGGGATGGCGTCGTCGGCGTTGAGCATGATCTTCTCCATTTCCTCCTGGATGTAGGGGTCC
>DXAC01000046.1 GCA_019117205.1 Candidatus Allofournierella merdigallinarum
CCGGCCCCCCGCCGGAGGGCATGGGCCTCATCACCGCCGCCCACTATGAGCAGGGCAGCGGCGAGGCCTACATCTCCTGCGGGGCGGGCACCATCAAAAACTGCACCAGCCTGCCGGCGGAGGAGGTGGCCGCGGCGGCGGCGGCCCCGCTGCCTTTCGAGATCGAGGTGGGCTCCGACCAGCCCCAGGTGCTCATCATGCACACCCACGCCACCGAGAGCTACGAGCTGGAGGACCTGGGCTGGTTCGACCCGGAGTACACCTGCCGGCGCACCGACACCACCCTGAACATGGTGGCGGTGGGGGCGGCCATCGCCGAGCAGCTGAACGGGGCGGGCATCGTGACCCTGCAGGACGCCACCCTCCACGACTACCCCAGCTACAACGGCAGCTACGAGCGCAGCAACGCCACCGTGCGGGCCTATCTGGAGAAGTACCCCAGCATCAAGGTGGTGCTGGACGTCCACCGGGACGCCATCGAGACCGACGGGGCCCGGGTGAAGGCGGTGGCCGAGGTGGACGGCGAGACGGCGGCCCAGGTGATGATCATCTGCGGGGCGGACAAGGGGGGCAACCTGCCCAACTTCAAGCAGAACCTGGCCTTTGCCGCCAAATGGGAGAACGCCCTGGAGAGCCGCTACCCCGGCCTGACGCGGCCGGTGCTCTTCGACTACCGGTATTACAACCAGGACCTGACCACCGGCAGCCTGCTCATCGAGATGGGCAGCCACGGCAACACCCTGGCCGAGGCGGTGTACTCCGGTGAGCTGGTGGGCAAAGCCCTGGCGGGCCTGTTCACCACCGAGGCGTAAAACAAAAGCGGGCGGCGACCCCCCAAAGGGGGCCGCCGCCCGCGCTGTTTTTGCCAAAGAGTTCAGGGCCGGCAGAGCAGCCGCACGTTATAGCCCAGGGCCTCCAGCTTTTTGGCCAGCTTCGGGCCGTTGTCGTCGGTGCCCTCCATGTAGCCGGCATAGTGGTAGGGAACCACCACCCCCGGCCGGGGCATCCGCGCCAGCTGTTCGGGGATCTGGTCCAGGTAGCGGGGCATGTTGTACAGGCTGTCGCATACCACGAACAGCACGTCGCAGGCCACCCTTGCCAGCCGGTCGGTGTCGCCCGAGAGGTAGTACCGGGCGCCGCCCACTTCCAGCAGCACCCCGAAGCCGAAGCCCAGGGGGTGGTTTTTGTTCTCGGCGGGCAGCGCGGTCACCGCCGCGCCGCACTCAAAGGCCAGGGCGGGGGCGGCGGCGTCCAGCAGGTTGATGCGCTGGGCGGGCACTCCCAGGCCGGCGGCCAGCCAGTCCGCCACCGGGGCGGTGACCGCGTAGCAGGTGTTCGGCCCCGCCACCCTTGCCAGGTCGTCGGGGGAGAAGTGGTCGCCGTGGCTGTGGGTCACCACCACCAGATCGGCGTCGCGGGGGGCGTTTTCCATCTGGAACGGGTCCACATACACCACCGGCCCGCCCGCCGGATGAAAGCGCACCATCCCGTGGCGCACCAGCTTGACAGCGTGCAGCGCGTCCATGACAAAAACTCCTTTCGGGCCCCTTGCCCTTGTAACAGGGGGCGTTTTGGATTATAATAAATGCGTATCCACCCTTTTTGCCGGCGCGCCGCGCCGCGGGGGGCGGAGTCCGCATTTACATTGTAACACGGCGGGCGGGAATGGAAAAGCCCCGCCCCCATGGAGGTTCAAGATGAAGGCAACGCACCGTTTGATCGCCCTGGGCCTGGCCCTGGTCCTGGCCGCGGGCCTCTTCGCCGGCTGCAGCGACAGCGAGGAGGAGGAGCCGGCGGTGACCAACACCAACGACGCCGCCCTGGGCGGCAGCATCACCTGGCCGGAGGAGGGGCTGGACACCTCGGCCACCCTGGCGTCCGCCATCGTGGGGGACACTTTGTACATGGTGTTCAACGGGGTGCAGGCCCGCACCAGCGGCTACTTCACCCCGGCGGGGGACACCATCACCGTGACCAGCAGCGCCACCACCACCAGCGAGACCCGCTTCTCCTACCGGGTGACCCTGTGGAAAGAGACCTACGGCGGCCGGGAATATGTGGACGGCGGCACCATGTACTTCACCGCCGACGGCGAGTACCGCACCGGCACGTTCACCGGCCTGGAGGCGGGCGCCCGCTACAAGATCGGCCTGGCCTACGACGGCGGCAGCCACTACCTGAGCGGCGGGCTGACCATCTCCCCCCTGGCCCAGGCGGACGCCCTGGACGAGGACGCGGACAGCGCCGCGTAAAAAACAAAACAGCAAGGCCCCCTGCCAAACGGCAGGGGGCCTTGCTGTTTTGCGGGGAAAAGCCGCGGGCTTCAGCCCACCGCCACCGCCCGGCTGCCCATGGCGGCGTAGATGCGCTCGAAGTCCGCCCGGCTCACCCGGGTGCTGCCGGCCAGGGGGTCGGCCAGCAGGCAGTCGTCCCCCTCCACCCCGCCCAGCACCAGGCAGTGGAGGTTTGCGTAGGGGGTGTACTGCTCGCCGGAGGGCAGCGTCCAGGTGAAGCTCTCGTTCATGCGGGGGTCGGCGTAGTCCTGGGTGAACCACACCGCCACCGGCTGGCCGGCGGCCAGCCGCTGCTCCAGGGCGGCAAAGTCCGCGCCGGTGAGGTCCTGCGCCCGCAGGGGGCTGCCGATGGAGGCCAGGTACCCGTTGGCCCCCTCCACCACCGGGGCGGCAAAGCAGTACCAGCCGCCGGAGGCGCTGGTGGGATCGCCCGCGTAGGCTTCGTTCGGGTCGGGGCCGAAGCGGTCCGGGCCGGCATAGGAAAACTCCTGGCGGGGGATCCATTCCATGGCCAGCTCCACCGGGTCCGCCTCCACCTCCGCGTAGCGCAGCAGGGTGGCAAGGCTGGCGGCTTCGCAGCCGTTGGGCAGCGCCGGGTTTTGCAGCACCGCCTCCACCGGGAGCACCCCCGCCTGGCCCTCGTCCTGGACCCCCCAGCCGGCGGCGATGGAAAAGAGCGCCCCCGCCCGCTGGACCCCCGCCGCAAGGGTGGCGGAGGTCCAGTCCAGCACGTGGAGCAGCGCCCAGCCGCACACCGCCAGCACCGCCAGCTTTGCCAGCGCCCGCGCCAGGCGCCGCTTGCGCCGCCGGGGGCGGGCCGGCGCGGGGGCCCGGCAGACAGGACGTTCCTGCCGGCGCTGCGGCGGGCGGCGGACGGGCGCCGACGCCTCCACCGGCTGCCAGGCGGGCAGCGATATGGGCTGCTCCCAGCCCACGGCGGGGCGCAGAGCGGCGGCGGTGCGTATGGTGCGCATGAAAAATCCCCCTTTGGCGTCGATCCCTCTCGCGGCAGCTCTCTGCCGCAAGACCAGTATCCCGCCAAAGGGGGCGCAAAGTCCGCAAAAAGCGGTATCGAAACTGTAAACATCCCGCGGAGAAACGGTAAAATCCCGCCCGGCGGGGGGTCACTGCTGCAACGCGTAGCCGGAAAAGCAGTCCAGCACCGGGTCGTAGTACACCGCGAAGTTGCCGCCGTACCAGCCGAAGAGGATCATCACCTGCTTTTCCAGCGGCACGATCTGCACGTCCAGCGACAGGTCTGCCAGCACCCGGGTCAGCTCCGCCTCGCCCAGCTCCCGGTCGGCGTGGAGGGTCTGGTGGTTGTACAGGGTGCCCCAGCTCTCCCCCGGGTCCTGCCAGCCCTCGCTGCTGTACAGCGACACGCTGTTGTACTGGGCGCTGCACACCAGGCCCCGCAGGGTGTTCAGCATACCGCCCAGCTGGTCCCGGCCGGTGCCCTGCCAGTATTCCTCCAGCGGCTCCAGGGGGAAGTTGGCGTTTTCCAGCGCCCAGGGGTAGGGGGTGAGTACGCTGTTCAGCCGCTGGTAGAGCTGGAGGCGCTGGTCGTCGTTGGACAGGTTGAACAGGTAGAGCAGCTCCTCGGTGCAGCGCCGGGTGGCCAGCTCCTGCCAGTTTTCCGGCAGGTCCTGGTAGCCGTCGGCGGCGTACACCCGGCAGCTCACCGCGAAGCCGCCGGCACGGTAGCCGGCGGCAAAGTCCGCCGTCATGTATTGCAGCATCGCGTTGGGGGTGGCAAGGCCGGAGATCTGGGGCGGCGTGTCCAGAAAGCGGATATTGCGCACAAAGACGCAGGTGCCGTCCGGCGGGGCGGCCACCCAGACCAGGCCGGGGTAGGCAAAGTCCCCCAGGCCCCAGCCCCAGTCGAACAGCCCCAGCCAGGGGGCGGCCAGCTCGCCGCTGACCTCCTCCCAGCGGAACACCCCGTTCTCCGCCAGGCTCCGCTCCTCCCAGAGCTGTTCCGGCCAGAAGAGCACATCGGCGCTCTCGGCGCCCAGGGCGCTGTACACCGGCAGGGCGGCGCGGCTGTCCACCTGGCCGCCGGGCAGCGAGAGGCCCGCCAGGCCCACCAGGGCCATGCCTGCCGCCAGCACCCCGGCGCAGGCGGCCAGAAAAACAAGGGTGGCCCGCCGGGGCGCGGAACGCTGTTTCATAGGGGCGCGCCCTCCTTTTGCGAAAATTTTGCCGCCGGGTCAGGTCTGCACCGCGAAGCCGGAAAAGCAGCCCAGCACCGGGTCGTAGTAGACGCCAAAGCTGCCCTCCAGGCAGTTGAAGAGCACCAGCACCTGGTCTTCCAGGGGCAGCACCTGTACGTCCAGCCCCAGCTGCGCCAGCACCTCCCGCAGCTCTTCCTGGCCGGGCATGGGGTCGGCCCAGAGATTCTGATGGTTGTAAAAGCTGCCCCAGCTCTCCCCCGGGTCCTGCCAGCCTTTGTCGCTGTAATTCACCAGGGCGAGGTATTCCCCGCTCTTCACCATCCCCCGCAGGGATTCCAGCATATCCCCCAGGCGGCTCTTCCCCTCGTTTTCCCAGTAGTCCGTCAACGCCGCCGAGGGGAACGAAGCTTCTGCCAGCGGCCAGGGGCGGCGCACCAGCACACCGCTGAGCTGGTGGAACAGCAGGCAACGCTGGTCGTCGTTGGAGAGGTTGAACAGGTAGAGCAGTTCCTCAAAGCACCGCTGGCAGGCCTCCTCCCGCCAGTTTTCCGGCAGGTCCCGGTAGCCCTGGACGGCCCATACCCGGCACACCACCCCCAGCCGCCCCTCCCGGTGGCCCACCGCCAGTTCGCCGGTGAGGGCGTGGTCGTAGAATTTATCGGTGGGCAGGCCGGACACCAGCGCCGGCGCCCCGGTAAAGCGGACCTCCTTGAGGTAAAAGCCCTCGCCCTGTTCCGGGTCGAGGAAGTAAAGGCTGCCGGGCCGGTCGCTCTCCCTGCTGCCCGGCTCCCAGTCGCCCGCCATCAGCCGGGTCCAGGGGGAGGCCAGGTCCGAAGCAGGCGACTCGTCCGCGGCGGAAAAGGCGCCCTGCTCCCAAAGGGCCTCCGGCCAGAAGAGCACTTCGGCGCTCTCGGCGCCCAGGGCGCTGTACACCGGCAGGGCGGAATGGACGTCCACCTCCCGCCCGGGGGCAAAGCGGCCCCCGGCCCAGACGGCGGCCATGCCCGCCGCCAGCAGCCCGGCGCAGGCGACCGTGAAGCGAAGCCGGTCCCGCCGGAGGAAAGAAAGCTGTTTCACGGAAAAGCCCCCCTTTTTTCAAAGATCACTGCGCGGCCACGCCGTTGTAGCAGCCCAGCACCGGGCTGTAATAGAACCCCAGGGTGGCCGTGCCGGAAAAGAGCACCAGCACGCTGTCCGACAGGGTGACGATCTGCAATTCCGTGCCGTACTCGGCGTACTGCTGCTGCAGCCGCTGCTCCAGCTTGCGGGTGTCCTCCTCGGACAGGGTCCCGGCGGCCAGCGCCAGCGGGTCGGGGGAGTTTTCCAGCGGCCACAGGGAGGTGTCCGGCCCCAGCCCCACCGGCCAGAGCAGCATCTCCGGGTCCACCCCCATCAGATCGCCCATGGGGTAGCTCAGCTGTTCCAGCAGCCGGGTAAAGGGCAGGTCGGCGGCCTGGACCAGCGCCTGCCGGGCCTCCTCGTCCAGGCCGGCCAGCGGGTCGGAGGCCGGCGGCTGGGAGGCGGTGGCCTCCCAGGCCTGGTCGTCGGCGGGCGGCGGGGTGGCCGCCGCCAGGTCGTAGGCCGTCATCCCCTCCAGCAGCCAGCCCGCCGCGCCGCAGTCGAAATACAGGTCCAGCAGCACCTGGCGGTAGGCCGCCTCCAGCTGGGCCTCGTCGGGGGCGGCCTCCGGCTTCAGCAAAAAGCTCAGGGAGGTGCCAAAGGCCAGCGCGGGGTCGCTGCTCACCCCCACGCCCAGCTCCAGCGAAAGGGTCTGGACGCCGCCCTGGGGCGGCGTGTAGAGCACCGGCAGGTCCTGGATGTACAGGCAGTTGGAGCTGGCGTCGCTGAGGGAGCGCAGCACCATGCCGGTGGTGTCCAGCTCCACGCCGCTTTCCAGAAAAGCGGCGCTTATCTCCAGCAGGGGCTGTTCCAGATCGGCGTCGTCCTCCACCGGGATCAGGACAGCCTCCTGCCCCGCCTGTTCGGCGTAAAAGAGCCAGGGCCAGAAGCTCACGTCGTCGGTGCGCTGGCCCACCGCGCTGTACACCGGCAGGGCCGAGTCGGCGCTCACCCCGCCGGCGGGGGCCAGCACCGCCTGTTCCAGCAAAAAGGTGGCCGCCGCGCCCGCCAGCAAAATGGCCGCGCCGGCGGCCAGCACCTTTCGCTGTACCCGGCGGTTCGGGTCCCGCTGCCGGGGCGCCGGGCGGGCCGGGGGCCGGCGGATGCGCCGGGGGGCGGTCATCTCTCCACCTCCCCGCCGGCGGGCGGGGCGGCCAGCGGAAAGCGCAGGGTGATCAGGGTGCCCTTGCCCAGGCGGCTGTCGATGGCAAAGGCCCCCTCGTGGATGCGGCAGATCTCCTCGCACAAAGCCAGGCCCAGCCCCGCGCCGCCGGCCTTGCGGCTGCGGGACTTGTCCACCATGTAAAAGGGCTGGCGCACCTTTTCCAGCTCCTTTTCCGGGATGCCCTGGCCGTAGTCCCGGATCATGATCTCCGCCTTGCCCTGCTGGCGGCGGGCCAGCATCTGGATGCGGCTGCCGGCGGGGCTGGCCTTGCGGCCGTTGTCGATGAAGTTGTACAGCAGCGATTTGAACAGCTCCCGGTCCATGCGGAGATACAGCCCCTCCTCGCAGGCGTATTGCAGGGTGAGCCCGGCGCTGGCCAGCACCGGCTCCATGGCGGCGGCCACCTCCCGCATCACGTCGGTCAGGGGTTCCGCGGTGAACACCAGGTTTTGGCTGCCCACGTTGAGCAGCTCCATCAGCTTGCCGGACAGCGAGCGCATCCGCTTGGTCTCCTCCACGATGATGCCCGCGTACTCCACCCGCTTTTTGTCCGGCACATCCTTTTGCAGATAGAGCAGGTCCGCGAAGCCCAGGATGCTGGTCAGGGGCGTCTTCATCTCGTGGGCCATGTTGGCGATAAAGGCGCTGCGGTCCTCGGCGGCCTGCTCCAGCTGGGTGACCCGGCTTTCCACCGCCTCGGCCATCCGGTTCATGTCCTGGGCCAGGTCCGCCAGCTCGTCCGAGCCGGCAAGGGTGATGCGCTCGGAGTAGCTGCCCGCGGCAATGCGCCGGGAGGCCCGGGACAAAACGTTCAAGGGGCGCAAGAGGCCCCGCACCACCGCCAGCAGCGCCACGGCGGCCCCCAGGCTGCCGGCGGCGCTCAGGGCCAGGGCGGTGCCCGCCTGGCTCTTGAGCTGGCTTTCCACCTCCGACACGTCAAAGACGCAGAGCAGCCGGTAGTCGCTTTGCTCCAGCGACAGGGGCGCGTTCAGCGCCAGGTACAGCCGTCCGTCCTGGCGGAACGTGCGGGAGTAGGTGAGGGAAGTGTCGGCGTAGTCGTCGCCGGAAAGGTCGGCGGCGTCCAGCAGCGGGTCGAACGTGTCGCCGGCGATGTCGTTCCAGCCCTCGGCGCCCCGGCGCAACAGGCGGGTGGCCACGAGATAGCCGTCCGCCTCCTGCCGGGCCAGCACCGCGGCGGCGGCGGTGTCCGCCTCCTCGGCGGACAGGCGCACCTTGCCGCTTTGCAGCCGCTGGCTGACCACGCCGGTCTTGACCAGGCTTGCCAGCGATTGCTGCTGGGTCAGCGCCCGGCTGTTCTCCCGCTGCCACAGGGCGCTGCGGCTGCTCAAAAGGAACAAAAGGCTCAAAAGGCTGGTCACCGCCACGGTGAGCGCCAGGGTGGACAGAAAGATCTTCTGCCAGAGCTTCATACCATCAACTCTCCAGTCGGTAGCCCACCCGGGGCAGGGTCACGAGTTTTTCCGAGAGATGCAGCTTTTGCCGCAGCCGCTGCACGTGGATGTCCACCGTGCGGCTCTCGCCCTCGAATTCGTAGCCCCACACCAGGGCCAGCAGCTTGGCCCGGCTCAGGGCCAGGTCCCGGTTTTGCAAAAACACCCGCAGCAGCTCGAACTCCTTGGGAGACAGGGCCACCGGCTCCCCCGCCAGGGTCACCGTATGGCTGCCCAGGTCCTGGCGGATGTCGCCGTACTCCAGCACCTCCCGGCCCTTGCCCCGGCGGCGCAGGGCCACCTCCACCCGGGCCAGCAGCTCCAGCGCCTCAAAGGGCTTGGCGATGTAGTCCTCCGCCCCCAGATGCAGCCCCCGCACCTTGTCCGCCACCTGCTGCATGGCGGACAAAAAGATCACCGGCGTGCCCTGGCTGGCCACCCGCTCCATCACCGCGAAGCCGTCCAGCCCGGGCAGCATCACGTCCAGCAGCACCAGGTCGAAGCCCCCGGCGAAGATGCGCTCCACCGCCTTTGCCCCGTCGGCGCAGATCTCGCTGGTGTAGCCCCCCAGCGACAGGGTGGCCTCGATCATCTGGGCGATGTGGGCCTCGTCCTCCACGATCAGGATGTGTGCCATGGGTGTGTTTCCTCCTTTTTGTGCAAACGGGCCGCCGGAAAAGCCCTTTGGCCCGTATCCAGTATGCCATGTGCGCCGGCAAGGTGTAGACAACAAGTTGTATCAAAACTGTAAATACCAACGAAAAACGGGCCGTTTTCCGGTAAAAAACGGCCCGCCTCGTCTTTTATTCGTGTTCGCCCACCCAGCGCTCGGCCGTCTCCCACACGGGGGCGCCGGCGGCAAGGCTTTGGGGCACGTTCAGGATGCGCTGGTTGCGGCTGCCCCGGAAGCGCAGCTCCAGGCTGCGCTCGGCCAGGATGAACGGCCCGTCGATGAGGGTGTCCAGCGCCGCCAGCAGCGCCTTTTGGTCGTCGGTGCCCGCCAGCAGCTGCTCAAAGGTGTAGCCGGTGTAGGCGGCCACCTCCAGGCCCGCGGCGCGGCACAGCCCGAGGAAGCGGAGCATCTCCTCCCCCGCCTGGGCAAAGGGCTCGCCGCCGGACAGGGTGACCCCCTTGCACAGCGGGCTTTTGGTCACCAGGGCGGCCAGCGCCTCGGGGGTGAATCCCTGCCCGCCCTCGAAAGGCCAGGTCTCCGGGTTGTGGCACCCGGGGCAGCGGTGCGGGCAGCCCTGGAAGAACACGGTGGAGCGAAGCCCCGGGCCGTCTACGATGCTGTCGGCCACACAGCCTGCCACCCGCAGCATTACAGGTGCTTGACCCGGTCGCGCTCTTCGGCTTTCTTGGCGTCGTTCCACTTGTCCATGGTGCCCACCAGGTAGCCGGTGATGCGGCGGATGCGCTCAAAGGGGACGTCCTTGCCCACAACGGACTGTTTCTGCATAGCTGACATTGTCATTTCCTCCTCAAAACTTGTTAAAGATAACGGTTTGTGTCGGGTCGTGCCTTGCTGCCGCGCCGGCCGGGATCACCGGCAGCCGCAGAACGTGGGCACGCCCGGGTATTTCTTGCGGAGCTCCGCCAGCTTTTCGGGGCTCAGGGCCTCGCCGCTGCGGCGGCCGCACCGGGGGCACACGTCCCCGATCACGCCCACATAGCCGCACACCGGGTCCCGGTCCACCGGGTGGTTGATGCTGCCATAGCCCACCCCCGCGTCGTGCATACAGCGCACCACGCTCTCAAAGGCCTCCAGATTGTTGGCGGTGTCGCCGTCCAGCTCCACATAGCTGATGTGGCCGGCGTTGGACAGGGCGTGGTAGGGGCCCTCTTTCTGGATCTTTTCGTAGGCGGAGATGGGGTACCACACCGGGATGTGGAAGCTGTTGGTGTAGTACTCCCGGTCGGTGACGCCGGGGATGACGCCGAAGCGCTTTTGGTCCATCCGGGTGAAGCGGCCGGAGAGCCCCTCGGCCGGGGTGGCCAGCAGGGTGAAATTCATCTTCATCTCGGCGCTCTTCTTGTCACAGAAGTCCCGCATGTGCTTTACAATCTCCAGGCCCTTTTGCTGCATCTCGTCGCTCTCGCCGTGGTGGTGGCCGTAGAGAGCGGTGAGGGTCTCCGCCAGGCCGATGAAGCCGATGGACAGGGTGCCGTGCTTTAAGACCTCCCGCACCTCGTCGGCGGGGCCCAGCTCGTCGCTGTCCAGCCAGACGCCCTGGCCCATCAAAAAGGGGAAGTTGAACACCCGCTTGGCCGCCTGAATCTCGAAGCGGTCCAGCAGCTGCTGAGCCACCAGCTCCAGCATGGCGTCCAGCTTTTTGTAGAACGCCGCCTCGTCGTGGTCGGCCAGAATGGCTAGGCGGGGCAGGTTGATGGAGGTAAAGGACAGGTTGCCCCGGCTGTAGCTGATCTGGCGCTCGGGGTCGTAGACGTTGCCCATCACCCGGGTGCGGCAGCCCATGGTGGCCACCTCCGTCTCGGGATGGCCGGGCTTGTAGTACTGGAGGTTAAAGGGGGCGTCCAGGAACACATAGTTGGGGAACAGCCGCTTGGCGCTGACCTTCATGCTCAGCTTGAACAGGTCGTAGTTGGGGTCGCCCTCGTTGTAGTTGACCCCCTCTTTCACCTTGAAGATGTGGATGGGGAAGATGGGTGTCTCCCCGTGGCCCAGGCCCGCGTCCTCCGCCAGCAGGATGTTGCGGATGGCCATGCGGCCCTCGGGGGTGGTGTCGGTGCCGTAGTTGATGCTGCTGAACGGGGTCTGGGCGCCGGCGCGGGAGTGCATGGTGTTCAGGTTGTGGACAAAGCCCTCCATGGCCTGGTAGGTGTCCCGGTCGGTCTGCTTGCAGGCCCGGCGGCGGGCGGTGGCCACGATGCGCGCCGCCTCCTCCGCCGACAGGGGGCTGGTCCCGGCCAGGGCCCCGGCCACCAGCCGGTCGAACTCCTCAGCCTTTACCTCCATGCGGGGCTCGCAGCCCAGCTCGTCGGCGGCCTTGTTCACCGCGGCTTTCACCAGGGCGCTCTCATCCTGGCTGTTCAAAAGGTCCTCCGCCGCCTCGGTGAGCTTGCTCACATAGAGCTTTGCGAAGCTCTTGCGGATGCCCTCCGCCATGGCGTAGTCGAAGTTGGGGATGGACTGGCCGCCGTGCTGGTCGTTCTGGTTGGACTGGATGGCGATGGCCGCCAGCGCCGCGTAGCTGCCGATGCTGGCGGGCTCGCGCAGAAAGCCGTGGCCGGTGGAAAAGCCCCCGTGGAACAAGCGCAAAATGTCGATCTGGGTGCAGGTGGTGGTGAGGGAGTAGAAATCAAAGTCGTGGATGTGGATGTCGCCCTCGGTGTGGGCCTTGGCCTGCTCGGGGGTAAGCAGGTAGGCGGCGTTGTAGGCCTTGGCCCCGGCGGTGCCGATCTGCAACATGCTGCCCATGGCGGTGTTGCCGTCGATGTTGGCGTTGTCCCGCTTCATGTCGCTGATGCGGGCGTCCACGTTGGTGATCTCGTCGATGGTCTTCATCAGGCTGGTGTTGGCCTCCCGGATGCGGGTGCGGTTGGCCCGGTACAAAATGTACCGCTTGGCCGCCTCGTCGTGGCCGCACTCCATCAGGCCGCTCTCCACCGCGTCCTGGATCTGCTCGATGGACGGGGACTCCTCGCCGCAGTCCACCTCCAGGCGGCGGGAGACCTTGTTGGCCACCCGGGCCGCCTCCCGGGCGTCGCCCTCGCCGGCGGCCTCCAGGGCCTTGAGCACCGCCGCGGCGATCTTGCCCTCGTCGAACAAGACCACCCGGCCGTCCCGCTTGATCACGCTTTTGATCATGGAAAACACTCCTTTTTCCGGCTTCGCCCTTTGCGTTTGCCACGATCCGCATGGCCGAACGCTGCCCGGTTTCTTTGCTGTATTTTGGGGTCAAAACGATGCTTTAACAATTATGGCACCCACATATAGTGGTTGTCAATACAAACAGGCGGAAAATTAACGCCAAGGTTTCGGCAATTTTTTTGTGAGTTTTGTGCCGGGCGTTCAAAACATTGGAAAAACGTGCTACAATAAAAACCGGGCCCGGCCCCCGCAACGGGGGCGGCGGGCCGCATATCATAAAAAGGAAAGGGGCGCGCCGGATGGACCAGCCCGTGACCCGCATCGCCGGCGGGGTGGAGTACACCCTTGTTCGCAAGCGGGTGAAAAACCTGAACCTGCGCCTTGGGCCGGGGGGCTGCGTCCGGGTGAGCGCCCCCGCCCGGGTGAGCGGGGCGGCGGTGGATGCCTTTGTGGCCTCCCGCGCCGGCTGGGTGCAGGCGGCCCGGCGCCGCCAGCAGGCCGCCGAGGCCGCCCGGGCCGCCACCCCCGCGCCGGAGCCGGACGTCTGCCTGGCCCTGTTCCAGGCGGTGAGCGACCGGGTGTTCCCCCGCTTTTCTCCGGTGCTGGGGGGCGAAAAGCCGGTGATAAAGGTGCGGGACATGCGCACCCGCTGGGGCAGCTGCCACCCGGCCAAGCGCCGGATCACCCTGGCGACCCGGCTGGCGCTGCAGCCGGCACAGGCCATTGAATATGTGGTGGTGCACGAGTACTGCCATTTTGTACACCCGGACCACCAGGCCGCTTTCTGGGCGCTGGTGGAGAGCATCCTGCCGGACTACAAGGCCCGGCGGGCGCTGCTGAAAGGGGCGGGCTGACCCGCCCGACCAAGCCGCGAAAGGAAGGTTCGTCCGTGGAGGGAAAATACAAACGGCTTGCCAGCAACACCCTGCTGTTCGCCATCAGCAATTTTTCCGCGAAGCTGCTCAGCATCGTGCTGCAGCCCTATATCACCTTTGCCATGGGCCAGGTGGAGGAGGTGGGCATCACCAAGCTGGTGCAGAACATCGGCTCGCTGCTGATCCCCCTGGTGAGCATGGGGGTGAGCTTCGCCATCATTCGCTTCGGGCTGGATGAAAAGGTGAAAAAGGGGGCGGTGTTCACCGGCGGCCTGGTCACCATCTGCCTGGGCTTTTTGCTGATGCTCTGCTTCTACCCGCTGCTGCGGCTGATCCCCCTGTTCGGGGAGTACGCCCTGCTGCTGTATGTTCACGTGCTGGTGAGCTGCCTGCGCACCTGGTGTACCCAGTTCGTCCGCAGCCGCCAGCTCAACCGGCTGGTGGCGGTGGACGGCGTTTTGTGCAGCGCCACCAACCTGGGCTTCATGATCCTGTTCTTGTCCGGCTTCGGGCTGGGGGCCAGGGGCTACATCCTGGCCATCATCTGCTCCGACGCCCTCAGCGCCCTGTTCGTCTTCTCGGTGGCGGGGCTGGGCCGGTTTTTGCGCCCACGCTTTTTCAGCAGCCGGCTGTGGCGGCAGATGATGGCCTACGCGCTGCCCATGGTGCCCGCCCAGATCAGCTTTTGGGTGATCAACGCCAGCGACCTGTTTTTCGTGCAGGCCATGTGCGACGGCTACCAGGACCAGGCCGGCGAATACTGGACCGGCCTTTTGGGGGTGGGCTATTTCCTGCCCACCATCCTGTCGGTGCTGGGCACCATCTTCTACGAGGCCTGGCAGCTGTCCGCCGTCACCGAGCAGGAGGGCCGCACCCGCTTTTTCAGCCGGGTGTTCGCGCTTTACCAGAGCCTTTTGTTCTGCTGCTGCGCGGGGGTCATCCTGCTGTGCCAGCCGCTGATGTTCCTGTTCAAGGCCAACTTCTTCGACGCATGGCAGTTCGTGCCCCTGCTCACCGTGGCCACCCTGTTCAACTGCCTGAACCAGTTCCTCAACAGCATCTACATGGTGGAAAAGCGCAGCACCCTGTCGCTGTACACCATGCTGGCGGGGGCGGTGGCCAACTGCCTGCTCAACTGGCTGCTCATCCCGGCGCTGGGCCCCAACGGGGTCACCCTGGCCAGCCTGCTCAGCTATATGCTGGTGTTCCTGCTGCGGGCGGTGAACACCCGGGGCCTGATGCAGATGGACTTCTCCCCGGTGCGGCTGCTGTTCAACCTGCTCATGGTGCTGGCCGAGGCCGGGCTGATGATCTTCCAGACCCCCCAGTGGCCCCTGTGGTGCGCCCTGCTCACGGCGGGGGTCTGCGCTTTCAATTTCCAGGGGGTGCTGGGCATGGCCCGCCAGCTGCTGGGCCGCCGGCGCCGCGCCTGACGGGCGGCCGCCCCCAAAAACAGATGTACGATGCACCAGCCCCCGGGAAAAGCCTAAGGCTTTTCCCGGGGGCTGGTGCGTTTTTTCTGCGGGGGCGCGCCCCTTTGCGTTTGGGCGTTACGCCTGGGGCGCGGATGCGACCTCCGACGCCGGCGCGGCCTCGGCCTCGGGGGCGGGCTCGGCGGCCTCGGGGGCGGGCTCGGTGACCTCCGGCGTGGGCTCGGTGACCTCCGGTGTGGGCTCGGCGACCTCCGGCGTGGGCGTCGGGGCGAACATGCAGGAGCCGGTGTAGGTGTGCCCGCTGCCCCAGCAGCCGTCTGTATAGCGGTCGTTGCAATTTCCGGAGTGCAGGTGCTGGCCCAGCGGGCAGCCGTCGTTATAGGTGGTGGGCTCCGGGACGTACTCCTCCTCCGGCACCGGATGGCCCCAGATGTC
>DXAC01000047.1 GCA_019117205.1 Candidatus Allofournierella merdigallinarum
CGGCCGCCGCCGCGGCGGCGGCGTCCACCACCCCCACAAAGGGCACCGGCAGAGCGTTGGTGTACTCGGCGGGCAGGATGCTGCTCACCGTGCCGCAGGCGGCCAGGATGAACTTGACGTTTTTGCTGAGAAGAAAGGCCACGTCCTGCTTTGCGTACTGCAAAATGGTGGCCTCGCTGCGGGTGCCGTAGGGCACCCGGCCGGTGTCGCCGAAGTAGACGATCTTCTCCGCCGGCAGCAGCCGCCGCAGCTGTCGCACCGCGGTGAGGCCGCCCGCCCCCGAGTCGAACACGCCGATGGCCCGCTCATCCATGGTGTGCCTCCGCCCGGGCAAGGGCCAGGGCCACCAGCTCGTCCAGCAGCGCGCCCAGGGGCTTGCCCGCCGCCTCCATCAGCTTGGGATACATGCTGATGGCGGTGAAGCCGGGCATGGTGTTGATCTCGTTGATCAGCACGGTGCCGTCCTTTTCCACAAAGAAGTCGCACCGGGCCAGGCCCCGGCAGCCCAGGGCGTCGTAGGCCTTTTCGGCCAGCGCGCGCACCTCGTCCAGCTTTTCTTCCGAAAGGCGGGCGGGGATCAGGGTGCGGCTGGTGCCCAGCACGTACTTGTCGTCGTAGGTGTAAAAGGCCTCGCTGGCCAGGATCTCGCCGGGGCGGGTGGCGGACGCGGGCCCGTTGCCGATGGCCGCGCACTCCACCTCCTGGCCCTGGACGAACCGCTCAAAGACCACCTTGTCGTCCTCCGCAAGGGCCACCTGCACGGCCTTTCGCAGCTCGTCCCGGTCCGCCGCCTTGCTGATGCCCACGCTGCTGCCCGCGTTGGCGGGCTTGACAAAGACGGGCCAGCCCAGCTTTGCCTCCAGCCGGTCGGCCAAAGCGTCGAAGTCGGCGCAGCCGGCTCTGGTGGCCCAGTCCCATTCGCAGTGGGGCACCCCCGCCGCATCGAACAGGGTGTTTGCCACCGCCTTGTCCATGCACACGGCGCTGGCCAGCACGCCGCAGCCCACATAGGGGATGCCCGCCAGTTCCAGCAGGCCCTGAACGGTGCCGTCCTCGCCGTTTTTGCCGTGGAGCACCGGGATGACCGCGTCCAGCCGCACGGTGCGCACGCCGCCCGCCTCCAGCAGCAGCAGGCCGTGGCAGGCCCGATCCGGGCTGATGAGGCAGGGGACATTCCCCGGGCAATGCAGCCACTCGTCCTTTGGCATCCTGTCGGCGGGGCCGGGGTAGTACAGCCAGCGGCCGTCCTTGGTGATGCCGATCTTGTACACATCATAGCGCTCTTCGTCCAGGCCCGCGGCAAAGGTCTGCGCCGACACGCAGCTCACGTCGTGCTCGCTGGAAACGCCGCCGAACAGCAGCGCGATGGTCAGTTTTTCCATTGCTCTTATCCTTCTCTCTTCGGGCAAAATGGGCCCCCTTTGGGGGCATATGCCCATAAGTATTCCTATAATACCATAAAAATGCCCGGCGCGCTACAGGAAAAGGGAAAAACACAAGGAGGCGGCGGGCCACAGTGATGTGTGGCACGCTGCCTCCCTGCTTGTGAGAGAAGAGAAAAGAGGAAACGATGGTCACCAGGATGTAGCCGATCGCCATGAATGGAACGATGTAGGACGCGGCGTCCGTGATACGCTTTACGCCGCCCAGCACGATCAGGGCTGCCAGAAAAGCGACCAGAACGCCGGGGATCCAGGGGGAAATATCAAACGCCCCGGTGAAAGCGGCCGCGATGGAGTTGTTCTGAAGCATGGCGATGCAAACGCCCACGGTGAGAAGTGTCATGGCGGCATAGGCAATGGCCAGCGGACGATTGTGAAGACCCTTGGTCATGTAGTAGTGGGCGCCGCCGTAATAGTTGCCGTCTTTTCCCTTTTCATGGAAAAGCTGGCCGAGCGTCGCTTCGCCAAAGCTGATGACCATGCCAAAGACGGCGGTGACCCACATCCAGAACAAGGCGCCCGGCCCGCCGGCCACGAGTGCGCTGGCCACGCCCACAAGACTTCCGGTGCCCACCTGCGCGCCGACGGCCGTGCAAAGGGCGGCAAAACCGGAAACACCGCCGCCGTCGCTTTTCAGGTTCACCCCAAGCGAGCCGATCACATGTTTGAACTGACGCAACTGAGGAAACCCCAGCCGGATACTGTAGTAAAGGCCCGTGCCGATCAGAATAACAGCCAGCACCCAGCCCCACATGATGTTGTTGAATGTAATGATAAATTCCATAACTCCATTCCTCCTTTGTCCCGGTCAGTGGTCTTCGTTCGAAAGATCCTCACTTCCCTGGATGATCTGACGATAGTGTGCGGGATCGGTATCCCCTTCGGTGCTGAAACACAGCACAACGGCGTTTTCATCCAAACCCATCTTTGCGCGCAGCGCCGCGTATTCCGGCTCGCCTGCGATCAGGTCTATGAGCCCGACGGTCACCGCGCCGCTCTCACCGGAGATCACCGGCAAGTCGTCTGCCTCCGGCGCAGCCAGCAGCCTCATCCCGCGCACGGCGACATGATCCGGGCATTTGAAATACCAGTCGGCAAAGTCCCGCAGGATCGGCCAGGTCAAGGTGCATGGTTCTCCGCAATTCAGCCCCGCCATGATGGTCGGCCGCTGATCGACCGCCGCGTGGGGCGCACCGTCATCCACCTGGGCGGACCGGTAAATGCACGTCATGCTCTCCGGTTCCACAACTCCAAAACGCGGCCGGCGGTCCTGCCAGACATTGGCAAGATAACCCACCACACTGCCTGCCATCGCGCCCACTCCGGCCTGCACGAAAACATGGGTCGGGGAAAGTCCGGTGGCCTCCAGTTGCCGGCACGCTTCATCGGCCATGGTGGTATACCCCTGGATGATCCGGGTGGGGATCTGTTCGTAGCCATCCCAACTGGTGTCCTGGACCAAGTGCCATCCTTGCTGCTGTGCCTTGCGCGCGGCATAGCGGACCGTGTCATCGTATCCAAGTTCCATGATCTGTACATCTTGCGATGAGCGAAAAACCGTGCGGCAAGAACAGGCGGCCGTGGTTGCATGGATGAGACCAATCTGCTATACTTACATTGGATTTGATATATCGGATACGAAGTATTCTCAGGAGGAGACCAGATCATATGCCCATTCCCACCAGCCAGGCGCCCATGGTGCGCACCACCGCCCGTGAACGGGTGTTCAAAGAATTGCGGCAGTGGATCATCAACGGTACGCTGCTGCCCCAGGAGCGCCTGAACGATGTGGAGCTTGCCAGGCACTTTGGTGTTTCCCGCACGCCGGTGCGGGAGGCGCTGCAGATGCTGTCCGAACAAAAACTTGTGACCATGGTGCCCTCCAGCGGAACGTTCGTGGCTTCCATCGACCTGGAGGACATGGCGTATGTATATAAATTGCTGGAGGAGATGCAGGCGTACGCGTTGGAGCTTTCGTTTGCGCGCATCGGACAAGGGGAACTGGAGCAGCTCCGGCAGATCAACGGGCGGCTGCGCGAGCACGAGCGAAACAACGATGTTCCGGCGATGATCGGGGAAGATTGGGCTTTTCACCACTGCTTTACCGAATGGGCGGCGAATCCGTATCTGACCAATTACACAGAGCAGCTCATGAGCCAGGCGCACCGCAGCGAGCTGCAATTCTTCCAGAACTGTGCCCGCCGGGACCAGAGCTACGAAGGACACGCGCAGATCATACAGGCGCTGGAGAAAAAAGATCTGGCACAGGCAAAGGAAAAGCTGCGTCAAAACTGGCGTATCTCCCTGCAGGAGTAAGAAACGATGCCCCGGCGCAGAACGCGCCGGGGCATCGGCGTGAAAAAGCGCGTATTTGTGTATTTTCCCCTTGACGGCCCCCGCGGGGTGTGCTATGATGGTATCACCTCTTTTGCAGGTCTATTTTTTTGTGCCCATTTTTTGGCCACAGCCTGCAACTGTCAGGGAGGCTAAACAAACCGTTAAATGGAGGTGCCGAAGACAAATGCGAGTGAAGATCACCCTTGCCTGCA
Source organism: Candidatus Allofournierella merdigallinarum (assembly GCA_019117205.1). GTDB lineage: Bacteria > Bacillota > Clostridia > Oscillospirales > Ruminococcaceae > Allofournierella_A > Allofournierella_A merdigallinarum. The sequence continues at coordinate 3,992 of DXAC01000047.1, forward strand.
CGGAGTGCAAACAGCGCAACTACAACACCAAGAAGAACAAGAAGAACAGCCCCGACCGCCTCGAGATGAAGAAGTATTGCCGTTTCTGCAGAAAGCATACTGTCCATCGCGAGAC
>DXAC01000003.1 GCA_019117205.1 Candidatus Allofournierella merdigallinarum
CGGCGGTTCGACATCCCCCAGGGGGACTCCAGCCGCCCCCGCACCATCGACCTGAACGCCGCCGTGCCCAATCTGTACCGCGTCGAGCAGCTGGAGCTGTATGCCTTTGACGAGGCGGGCACCCCCGCCCCGGTGCGGGGCGCGAAGCTGGTGGCGGGTCGGTATCTGGTGCTGCCGGCGGGCGTGGAGGGGCCGCTGGCCCTGTATTACAACGCCTGGCCGGCCCCCGTCACCGCCCAGACGCCGGACGAAGAGGAGCTGCCACTGGACCCGGAGGTGGCGGTGCTGCTGCCGCTGTACATCGCCAGCCAGTTGTATAAGGACGACGACATCACCCTGGCCACTGTTTACCGCAACGAGTTCGAGGTGGCTTTCAGCCTGCTCCAGCGGGCGGATTCCGGCGAGGTGGGCGGCGAGTTCACCAGCGCCACGGGGTGGTGGTGAGATGGCCCGGTTCGCAGTGCCCGCCCGGCCCGAGCGCAGTGTGCTCAACGTGGACCGGCTGCTGGGCGTGGATATGACCAACGACCCGGGCAACGTGGACAAAAAGCAGAGCCCCCGGGGAGACAACATGATCCGGGACGTGCCCGGCAAGGTGCGAAAGTGCATGGGCTACGAGCAGGTGGCCACCCTGCCGGGGCCCATCAACGGCTGCCACTTCTTCGCCGACGAGCAGCTGGTACACGCGGGACAGACCCTCTACCGCACAGACGACGACTGGCAGCAGCCCCAGGCGGTCTACACCGGCATGGCCGGCGCCGCCAGCCGCAGCTGGCTTTTGGGCGGGCGGCTGTTCATCGCCGACGGCAAGACCCTTTTGGTGTACGACGGCGATACTGTCCAGCCTGTGTCGGCGGTGGCCAAGGTGCCGCTGTTCACCATCGCCCGGCCTCCGGCGGGGGGCGGGGTGCAGTACGAGCCGCTGAACCTTTTGCAGCCCAAATTCACCGAGCGCTTTGCCGGCACCGGCGAGCACACCACCTATTCGCTGAGCTTTTCCGGCCTGGACGACGCCCCGGTGGAGGTGCGGCTGCTGGACGAGACCGGCCAGTGGCAGGAGAAAAGGGAGAATACGGACTTCACGGTGGACCGGGCCGCCGGCCAGGTGAAATTCAACGTGGCGCCCCCCAAGAGCCCCCTCACAGGGGAGGACAACGTGGAGATCACCGCCGCCCGCACGGTGACCGGCTATGCCGAGCGCATCGACCGGTGCGACGTGGGCGCCCTGTTCGGGGTGGGCGGCGCGGCCGACCGACTGTTCCTCTCCGGCAACCCGGACTGGCCCCAGTACGACTGGTTCAGCGGCCAGGAGGACGGCACCTACTGGCCGGACACCGGCTACTCGGTGCTGGGCAGCGGCGCGGCGGGGATCATGGGCTACTCGGTGATCAACAACTACCTGGCCGCCCACAAGGACGACGGCGAGACCGAGCGCAACGTGATCCTGCGCCGGGGGGACCTGGCGGACGGCGAGCCGGCCTTTCCCATCGTGAACACCCTGCAGGGGCCCGGGGCGGTGGCCAAAGGCAGCTTTGGGTACCTGTCCTCCGAGCCGGTGTTCCTCACCGCGCTGGGTATCTACGCGGTGACCCCCAGCGACATCAGCGGCGAGCGTTACAGCCAGAACCGCAGCTACTACCTGAACGGGGCGCTCACCCGGGAGACCGGCATGGAAAACGCGGTGGCGGCGGTGCACAGGGACCTGTACTGGCTGTGCCTCAACGGCAAGGCCTACATCCTGGACGGGATGCAGAACCTGGGCCCCAGCGGCGGCGAGCCGTACAGCACCCGCCAGTACGCCGCCTTTTACCGCACCAACCTGCCCGCCCGATGCGTCTGGGTGCGGGGGGATACGCTGTGGTTCGGCGACAATGAGGGCGGCGTGTACCGCTTCTACGCCGACCCCACCCTGCCGGAGAGCTATAACGACAACGGCGCGGCCATCCACGCGGTGTGGGAGACGCCGGACCTGGGCGGCAAGCTGTTCTACAAAAACAAGAGCTTTTGCCGCTGGGCGGTGCAGCTTACGCCCGCCACGGCCACCAGCCTGTCGGTGTGGGCGCTGCAGCGGGGCAACTGGCGGCACATCCGCACCGAGGAGCGCAAGGCCCGGTATCTCAGTTACCGGCGCTGGTGCTACTCCAAATTCACCTACTCCAACGACAGCACCACCAAGACCATCCAGGGCAAGCTGCGGATCAAGCGGGTGGACAAGTCCCGCTTCCGCTTTGAGAACGACCAGCTCAACGAGCCCTTTGGCCTGATGGCCTGGGCGCTGGAATATACTGAAAACGGGAATTACAAGGGCTGAGGCCACGCCCCGGCCGGAAAGGAGAGACAATGGCATTTGTACGAGTGACCGAGGCGGACATGGACGGCAAGGGCAACATTGGTCAGCCGGACACCCCCGGCGTGAGTACCCTGGAGATGCAGCGCATCCTGGACGAACTGCCCCGGGAGGTGCTGGCTCCCGCCCACAACCAGCTGGCGGACCAGCTGGAGGCGGCCACCGCCGCCGCGTCTCTGGGGGCCGCGCCGCCCGAGGCGCTGCCCCAGGACACCTCTGCCACGGTGCAGGGGGTACTGGAAGCAGTGCTGGAAGAAGTACAGGCCCACGCCGCCCGCGCCGACAACCCCCACGCTGTCACCGCTGCCCAGACTGGGGCCTACACCAAAGCGGAGGCCGACGCGGCCATCGCCCGGCGGGTGGTGGAGATCGGCACGGGGGACATGGCCCAGGCAG
>DXAC01000048.1 GCA_019117205.1 Candidatus Allofournierella merdigallinarum
ATGAGACAATGTATGGACGCGGAAAACCTGCACCGCCGGCTGAAAAAGATCATCGGCCAGGTGCAGGCCATCGACCGCATGGTGGACGAGGACGTCCCCTGCGAGGACGTGCTGGCCCAGATCAACGCCGCCAAGGCCGCCCTGCACGGCTGCGGCAAGGTGGTGCTGGAGGGCCACATCCGCCACTGCGTGCGGGACGGCATCCAGCACGGCGACGCGGACAAGACCATCGAGAGCTTCACCAAGGCGGTGGAGCGCTTTTCCAACATGGGCTGAACCGCCCGCACCCCGCAAACGAGGAGGCCCCCGCCTCCTCGTTTTCCTTTGCCCGGCCCGCCCTGCTGTGTTCGCGCCCGCCCGTCTGCCGCCTGTTTGCCGTTTGCCGGCCGGTTCATCGCCCGCCCCCATCGCACGGCCCGCGCTCCCTTTCTGCAAGCAGGCACGCCATATCCGCCCTGCCGGTTTTTTCCATCATCCACCCGCTCCGTCCGTAAGCGGCAGCGGTTCGTCAAACCGTTGACAACCTATACCCCTATGGGTATAATGGAAAGCGGAAACACACCACGAAAAAGGGAGGAACAGGGCATGAAGAGGCTGATCGACCGGCTGGAACGGCTGCTGGAGTGGGGCGGTATCAAAAAGGACATCGCGCTGCTGGCCCTGTCGGGGGCGGCGGTGCTGGCGAGCCTGGCGGGCTTTTCGCCGCTGCCCTTTGATATGGCCTGGGTGGCCATCCTGCTCTGCGGCACGCCCATCCTGCTGGAGGCGTTCATCGGGTTGGTCACCGCCTTTGACATCAAGGCGGACGTGCTGGTGTCCATGGCGCTCATCGCCTCGGTGTGCATCGGGGAGTACTTCGCCGCCGGCGAGGTGGCGTTCATCATGCAGCTGGGGGCCCTGCTGGAGGAGATCACCGTGGCCCGGGCCCGGGCGGGCATTGAAAAGCTGGTGCGGCTCACCCCCCGCACCGCCCGGCTGCTGGAGGCGGGTGGGGAGCGCGTCGTCCCCGCCGACCAGGTGCGGGTGGGCCAGGTGCTGCGGGTGCTGCCGGGCGAGAACGTCCCGGTGGACGGGGTCATCCTGTCGGGGCGCACCGCCATCGACCAGTCGGTGATGACCGGCGAGCCCCTGCCGGTGGACAAGGCCCCGGGGGACCAGGTGTCCAGCGGCACGGTGAACCAGTTCGGGGCCTTTGACATGCGGGCGGCCCGGGTGGGGGAGGACAGCTCCATCCAGCGGATGATCCGGCTGGTGCAGTCGGCGGACGCGGGCAAGGCGAAGATTGTGAGCCTGGCGGACCGGTGGGCCACCTGGGTGGTGGTGGTGGCGCTGGCCGCCGCGCTGCTCACCTGGCTGTTCACCGGCCAGATCATCCGGGCGGTGACCATCCTGGTGGTGTTCTGCCCCTGCGCTCTGGTGCTGGCCACCCCCACCGCCATCATGGCGGCCATCGGCAACGCCACCCGCCACGGCTTTCTGGTCAAGGAGGGGGACGCCCTGGAGCGGCTGGCGGGGGTCCGGGTGGTGGCCCTGGACAAGACCGGCACCCTCACCCACGGCGCGCCCCGGGTGGTGGAGGCGGTCAGTGTGTGCGACAGTCTCACAAACGAGGCGCTGTTCCGGCTGGCCGCGGCGGCGGAGCAGCTCTCGGAACACCCGCTGGGCAAGGCCATCCGCGCCGGCTGGCAGGAGCAGGCGGGCGGCGCGCTGCCCGCGGCGGAGGAGTTCTCGATGCTGCCCGGCCGGGGGGTCGCCGCTCTGGTGGAGGGCCGCCGGGTGCTGGCGGGCAACGGGGCGCTGCTGGCGGAACAGGGGGTGGACTTCGCGCCGCCCGCCGCCGCGGCAGCCTGCCTGGACCGGGGCTGCACCGTCACCTACCTGGCGGTGGACGGGGCCTTTGCCGGCTACATCGCCCTGGCGGACACTCTGCGCCCCGATAGTCGGGAGACCATCCGCCGGCTGGGGCAGCTGGGGGTGGAGCCGGTGCTGCTCACCGGCGACGGGGAGAACGCGGCCCGGGCCATCGCCGCCCAGCTGGGGGTAGCGGATGTGCGGGCGGGCTGCCTGCCCCAGGACAAGCTGACGGCCATCGGCCAGCTGGAGCAGGCGGGCAAGCCGGTGTGTATGCTGGGCGACGGGGTGAACGACGCCCCGGCGCTCAAGCGGGCGCGGGTGGGCATCGCCATGGGCGGTGTGGGCAGCGACATCGCGGTGGAGGCGGCGGACATCGCCCTGGTGAACGACGAGGTCAAGGAGCTGCCCCACCTGATCGCCCTCTCCCGCCGGATGATGACCACCATCCGGCTGAACATGACCTTTTCCATGGCGCAGAACTTTCTGGCCATCGGCCTTGCCATCCCCGGCCTGCTGGGCCCGGTGGTGGGCGCGCTGGTGCACAACGCCGGCTCGGTGCTGGTCATCGCCAACTCCGCCCTGCTGCTGCGCTGGAAGCGCCGCGCCCGGTGAGCGGGGCAGGGAAGAGCGCCTGACACACGCGGCGCAACAGCCGGGACAACATAAAAACGGCGGGTTTGCCACGGGGTAAAACACGCGAAGCGGCCCCCGGGCCACCAGGACTTGCGGGGCCGCTCGCTGCGCTTTCCTTATCCAATATCCTGGGGTGTGGGTTACGGACGGGACGAGGATGTGCCCGCTCCGCTTTGTGGACCGCCCTGCCGGCCGAAAGCCCCCGGGGTTTTTATGGCTTTGCCGCCCCGGCATCCTTGGAGGCGGCAAGGCGCTTTGACGATGCAAAAACGCCCCTTAGCCACGGCGGCATAAGAACAACAGCTCTTCCCCCGGGCAAAACACGGGAAGCGGTCCCCAGGCCACCAGGGCTTGCGGGGCCGCTCGCTGCGCTTTCCTTATCCAATATCCCCTGGGACGTGGGCGGCGGACGGGACGAGGATGTGCCCGCTCCGCTTTGTGGACCGCCCTGCCGGCCGAAAGCCCCCGGGGTTTTCATGGCTTTGCCGCCCCGGCATCCTTGGAGGCGGCAAGGCGCTTTGACGATGCGATACCGCAAAAGCACCCTTTTCGGCGCTGTTTTCTTGCGGCGCCCCGGCTGACGTCCGCGCCCTTTGCGGCCGCATTGCCCTTTTGCCGGCGGCGTGGTATGATGAAACGGAGAAAAGGGGGGTGGGGCTATGGCGCGGTTTTTCGCGGAAATGCCCTACCAGCCTTTCCCGCTCTTTTCCGCTGCCCACCTGGCGGCGCTGGCGGTGATCGGCCTTGTCTGCCTGTCGCTCGTCGTCTTCCGCAGGCACTTTCGCGCGGCGGAGCGGGGCGGGCTGGCCGGCGGGCCGTGGGGCCGGCTTTTCCTGTTTCTGCTGGTGGCCCAGCAGATCGCCCTCTACCTGTGGTACGCCTGGCTGGGCAAGTTCAACGCGGCCACCAGCCTCCCGCTGCAGGTCTGCACCGCAAGCGTCTATCTGTGCGTCGCGCTGTGGATCACGATGAGCAAGCGGGTGTTCGAGGTGCTCTATTTCTGGGGCGTCTGCGGTGCCACCCAGGCGCTTTTGACCCCCAGCATGGAGGGCTACGTCTACCCCCATTTCCGCTTTTGGGATTTTTTTATCGCCCACGGCCTCGTCCTCGTCACCATCTTCTACTTCCTCGCGGTCAAGGGCTGGCGGGTGACGCTGCGCTCGCTGGGCAAAAGCTTTCTCTGGCTCCAGGTGCTGGGGGTCTGCTCGATGGCCGTCAACGCGGTGACAAAAAGCAATTATATGTTCCTGGCGTGGAAACCGGACTCCGCCTCCCTGATGGACTTTTTGCCGGAATGGCCCTGGTACCTGCCCTGCCTGGAGCTGGTCGCCCTGGGGCTCATGTTCCTGGCCCTGATCCCGTTCGCGTTTCTGCGCCCCGTCCCGGAGCGGCAGCCGTCTTAACGGCGGCCCCGGCCATTCAAAAGGCGAACTCTGAAAGGGCGCCATACCGGCACGCCTCTCAAGCGGCACCGAAAAATCTGGCCGCTCGCATCAGTGCCCCGCAGCCCGCAAACGGACGCTTACCGCGTCAAATCGGCCCTTGCGCCATGGGAAGCCCCTGCCGGTTTTTCCCGCTTTGCCTGATGCTTTCAGATGAAGATTTTGCTCTTCCCGGCGGAGGGGGGCTTATTTCACTAAAGCATAAAAACCGCCAGGCCACGCGGCGGCACACAGGGCCCGCCGGCTGGTCTGGCGCTTTGCGTTTTACGGCAGTGTTTCCGATTTTTCAAGTTCCGCCGCGATCAGGTCGTTCGCAAGCTGGAACGCGGCGATCCTGCGCCTGGCCAGCGTGATCTGCGACTGGCAGCGCTGCGGGTCGTCCCTGGCTTCCAGGGTCTTGACCACCTCCCGCAGCTTGTGCAGGGTGGAGTCGATCTGCCGCCGGGCTTCCATCAGGTCTTCTTTGGAGTGTTCCACGAGGTCCGCCCCCTCCGTTCTATGTTGTGATCCTGTTGTTTGAAGATAGCAGGTCTTCTCCGGAATGTCAATCCGTAGCCTGTTTTCGCCCCAAAAAGAAAGTTGCTCGGCAATGAAAGAAAACCGTTGACAAAACCCCCCTTGGTGGGTATAATATTATTTGCCGCCCACCCCGGCGGCAATGTCCGGGTGTAGCGCAGTTTGGTAGCGCGCTTGAATGGGGTTCAAGAGGCCGTGAGTTCGACTCTCGCCACTCGGACCAAATCCCTCAGCCGAAAGGCTGGGGGATTTTTCTTTTGTCTGTGCGGGTTTGCGGGCGCACCTGTACCATAACCGGCATGTATTTGCGCCCGCAGGGCACCCCTTCCCAAGGGCCGTTTTCGCCCGGCGTAATGAATGCGTAATGAATAGGCTCTGAAACGCGGTGGTAGGATGAGTGAATTTTGCAACAATAGTCTATAAATTTGCCCAAAATCAGAAGAGAAACGGTTCATCAAAACATAAAATTTTCAAAGTTGTATTTGTATATATTGCTGCTATTTTGAGAGGCTGATGCGCCTGAAAAGGGGGCGGACGAGGGCCAAGGTTCCTAAAAGAGGTTGGAACCTTAGGAGATATTGCCTGATTTACAGGAAACATATTTCCTGCGCGCGTTCGTAATGAATAAAAGGACCGCTGCCCACAGGCCGACAGACCCCGAAATGGTGTCGTGTTTCACGACACCATTTGTTTATCCCAGCAGCTTGCGCTTTTTCACAACGGTGGTGGTTTCTGCGAGTGACAACAGTCCGTAGTCATAGGTCACATTACGGCGCTCATCCCGGCGCAACTTCTGAATGGTCAGCCCCTCGCCGGAAATGCGGGTCACGGTGCCCGGCTCGGTGTCCTCCACCGTCAGTTCAACGGATTCGCCCGGCATCAAGGTCAGCTCGATGCAGCAGGCGGGCACCTCGGTGCCTCGGATAGGTCCGCCCGCATCGTACCGCAGCGGATTTGCCGGATGATAGAACGTGTGGCTCACATGCTTTTCGAGGCACATCAGACGCAATTCCGTCGGCGTCAGGCCGGTAGCTTTTTGGGGAGGAAGGGACTTGTAAGCGTGGCCCATCCGCCGATGAATCTTCGACGAATTCAGCCCGCTGGAGCAGTACGCCCCTGTACAGAAATTGCGCCGCAGGGAATGGGCGACAAGCTGGGAGTACAACTCAGCGTCCTGGGCTCGTTTGTCGAAAAGATAAACGCGATTGGCAGCAATCACTTGGAAGGCAGAGGGCTTGCGCAGCAGCGTTGAGATTTGTGCGCGCACCTGTGATTCCCAGGCGGCTGCTTTGGCGGGGCTGTCGTCAAACTCGTCCTCGCAGGGCTGGCCACACATAAGGCGCAGAGAGAGGTCGCCATACTTCGTTTCGAGCTTGTGCCGATAGCGCGCAAGAGACTCCCCCAGCTCCCGAGAAAGGGGGACCACCCGGTAGGAGTCCTTGGTCTTGGGCAGCTCGGTGCGCTTGCCATTGTCATCCACCTGGCCGCTGATGTCCAGGTAATACATCCGGCCCTGGGAGGTGTCCAGCCAGCGCAGGGAATCAAACAAAAGACCAGTACATTCGCCAATCCGCAGACCGGCATCAACCAGAATTTCTGCCTGGCCCTGGATGACCGGGTCGGCACAGATGGCACGGAGAATTGCGTCCGGAATCATGCGAGCATGGTCGGTGCGGTCCAGAAGCAGCATCTGGCGGGAGGGCTTCCCGTTGTACGGGAAAGGCGCCACTGGAATGGACACGCCTTCCGCCTTCAGACAGCGGATCAACTCGTACAACAGGAACAGCCGCGTCCGGGCTGAAGAGGGAGGAATCTCGCCGTATGACCAGGTGTTGTGTTTGGTAGCATCTCTCGCTGCATTCCGACAGATTTTTTCCTGGAGCTGCTTGTAGGCTGTATCGTTCAGGTCACCGGCACGCAGCCCGGCCAGCTCATTCACCATGTAGTCGTACTGGCTTCTGTATTTTTGTACGGTCGACTTCATCCAGCGGGGGTGGATGTCAAACAGCGTCTGTTTGTAATTCCGGGCCAGTTCGGCGAGATCGGCGTCATCATCGGAAGCCGCTACGGCAACGCCGCTCAACAGACCGCGCTGCGCCATCACCGAGATCAGATAGCTGGCTTCGGCTTCCCGCTTGTTGTAGATATCCCAGGGGTCTTTGCCATGTACGATGTGATTGACAGGCGCGTCGCTGGCTTTGCCGAACAACTGCCGCTTCGTAAGGCACTTGCCGGTCATTGGATCCAGCGGGTTGATGCGGCCACGGCAGGGGTCGCTCTTGTGCTTATCTGCCGCAGGCTTAGCATACCCGATGTGGAAATCTACGCCTTGATAGGAAAACTCTTTGGGAGGAGGGGCTTTTTTCGTCATGATGTGCTCCTTTCTTTTTCGTTGTGGGCCCAGTACACACGGAGTGCATAGAGTGCGGACAGGGTCAATGTCACGGAGCGGTCGGTAGGGTTGGCTGCCCGCAGTATGTGGCGGGCAGGCGCATGGGTATAGCCCTCCAGACACCCTTCGCCGGTAGCGGGCAGGGGAGCCGGCGCAAGGGGAGACCAGCGCCGCAGCCGCTGCCAGCGGGCCACGGCGTATCGGTCACCCAACAGGTCCAGATATGCATCCTCGTCGGTATCGGTCCAGGCGTCGCCAAACATGGCGTGCAGCATTACATCGTCGGCACCGCACCGCTTTGCCAGATACCGGGCATCCCGAAGCAGCAGGTTCACGTCTTCTGTAATTTTTTGGCGATAGGCGTGCCCCATATTGTCGGTGCGGGTGGGGGTCGCGTCCGGGATACCTGCCGCCAGCAAAAGCGGCCGCAGGCGCTTGGCGAGCTCCTCCGGCCCGACGATGGCGCCGCCCGGCTTTTCCGACGAAAGGCGCATTTCCCGAATCTGATCATCGGAAAGACCAAGGGCGCGCAACTGTTCCAGTCGACGCAGCAGAATATCCCCAGCCCAGGGAGTGAGGACAACGCGGCGAAACTTATAAATAGGGAAGTTCTCATTGGTTGCCTGCAGTGTGGAATACCGGTCGTGCAGCTTCCGCACCCGGCGGCTGATCAGGATCGTATAGCAGCAGCTCCCGTCCTGCAGGGCCAGCTCATCGATATCGCCGTAGGTTTGGCCGGCGATGTCCGCCGGGTCCATGCCGCAGTAGAGCAGCGCGACCCAAAACAGGTCGTACAAACGCCCCGGATCGATAAGCAGCTGGAACAGCGCCGTGCGTTGGGTATCGTCCAGGTGATCCACCCGGCTGTTGTTCAGGATGTCGCTGTTGCGCTCGGAGGAGCTTTTGAGGATGTCGATCAGATGCAGCCCGGCAAAGCAACCCTTCCAGCCACTGCTTTCGATGGCCAGGATGAGCCCGCGATATGCCCGCCGAATGTTCTCGCGGGTGGTTTTGCCGACCGAGAGTTTCCTGCTGATGGACGCCAAGGCTTTTTTCTGACAACCGGCATCCAATGCGTTCAGCTTTACCTCTCCGATCTCGGGCAGGATATGGTTTTCCAAAATGCCGATCAGACGAGTGCGCATCTCGGGGGTGTCTCCGGGAAAAAGCGTCTTCGCCTGATACATCACAAAGTCACGTACGTTCACATCACCGTATTTCAAGTTGCGCTCGTACAGCGGACGATAGAGCAGCTGTGCCAGAGACTCCAATTCGCTCCAGCGCATTTTTTTCAAGCGTGCCAGTGCGCGCTCTTCGGTAGCATCACTGCAGTGCAGAGAGAATTCCGCATCGGGATTTTTCTGGGCGCGTGCGGTGAGTTCCTGAATCCATGGCTCCAGGAGAAGAGCCAGTCCGGGATACTGATCCTTGCGCCGCATAAAGTCTGCCAGCATTTGTGCGTTGGTATAAACTTTTTTGGTGGCAGGGTTTTTAAGCATATAATAGGCATCGTATTTTGATTTGGTCCTGTTCATGTTGTGGTGCACCTTCCAGCGACCTTTGTATCCCGCAATGTCAAAATCATTCTTGGAAGCGGCCATGGTCGATCATCCTCCTTTGCGCGCCGATGGCGGTGAAATGGTTGGTCGTGCGTCTGTTCATACAGTGTGTTCTTTCTTGCAAAGCGGAAATTACGCAGTGATTGCTTTGCTTGTATTCTATTCAATCCAATTTTCGTACTGCGAAAATGTTTTTTGCCAACCAGGAGGAAAAATAAAAACTTCCCGGCACCCCACAGTGAGAATGGGCCGGGTAAGCGCCAACAAAAAAAGCCCGCTTCGTGCAAGAGTGGTTTCACAGCACGAAGCGAGCCTTTTTCATTTTTTATGGTTTTGGTGCATCACAACTTCCGTCGCAGGCATGGGCCGTATGGGACGGAGAAAATGACGGAACGGTCACTGGGACAACGTCTGCTTTTCGCCCAGAGCCCGGGCTTCCTGCACCAGCAGCAGCCCGGCGGCAAAGCCACTGCAGAAAGTCGCCTTGCACTCCTCCCGGCTGAGCAGGGAGCACCGCTCCACCAGATGCTCTACCGTCACATAATCTTCCGGCTTCAGGTGGGATTTCAGCTCCTCCTGCAGGGAGCGAATCTCCTTGTTCAAGTCCCAGCGGAGAGGGGATTCCCAGGCCTCCGTTTCATCCGGGCGAAAGTCTCCGTCAAAAATGGCTTCCATCATCATAGGTACACACATCCTTTCTCGTTATACCAGCTGTTTCTCTGCGTGGGTCGCAAGACTGAAGTTATAGGGGGCACTGGGCGTTCCATCGGGGAAGAGGGGAGTGGGCAGCGCGTTCAAAAGGGGCAGTATGGAGGCCATATGCTCGGCGAAGCCGGCGGCCAGCAGTACGCCCCGGGTGGGCTGCACGCCGCTCAACACCAGGCCATCCCAGTACATCCGCAGTTGATAGAGGTCAAGCGATTCGCCTTTCCCCGCCTTGATTTCGTAAATGTCACACTTGCCGGATTTGTCCCGACCGATCACGTCGATGCGGGTGCCGGTGGGCCATACGGTCACCTCACCGGTCACGTCGTCCTCCGGGTTTGCGGCCTTCAGCAGCTTCATCCAGGCAAGCCGCAGCTCCTTCTCCCCGGCAGACGAAGCGTTTTTCGTGGGGGGATAGGGCGCCAATGCCTCAAACACCTTGTCCCACTCCGGGTCATTGCGGTCGATGCCCGTCTTGTTGTTCAAAGTGGCGAGCAGGCCCCGGGGCAGCTCGGGCAAAATCAGTTCACCGACAAAATCGTTGTAGCTGTTGTGCCGGCTCAACGGCGTGCCATCCTCCCGGCACCAGATCTCGTCCAGCTGAGCGGTGGCGATGACCCGTTTGCTCAGCCGGATATCGATGCCCTGGGTGGAACGGTTGCCCTGGTAGTAGTAGCGGGACTTCCCGCCCTGCACCAGATGATCCCGCAGCGAGCGGTCCAGTACACCATAGACGTAGGTCAAGGTCACGCTCTGGCCGCCCAGTTCGACCTGGAGGTGTTCGGTGCGGGTCATCATCATGGGCACCGGCACCGGCGGTACCAGCATACCGGTACCGGCCGCCGTCACCGCGATCTTGGCGCTGGGCTCAAGCGTTTTGCTGTCCAGTTCCAGATAGCCGCGATACGCCACCCCCAGATGCTCCGCCAGCCAGCCGCGCAGGGTGACCAGGTCGCTGAGCCGCCGGTTGCCCTGCCGCTGCAAGGTGCGGGCGATGGTCATGAGTACCCGCGCGCAGACCACGGTGGAAGGCTCCGGCCACTGCAGGTCCAGCCCTGCCTGCAGGTCCAACGCAGCCACGGTCTCCACGGCCATCCGCAGGTCAAAGGGGCCGCAGGCCTTCAAATAGCCGCCTGGCCCGCTGCGGGTGTAGACGCGCCAGTCGCCGCTGCCTCCCGTCAGACAGGCCAGCGCGTTGTTGAGGCCGTAGCCGTGTTCGTTCAGACGGGCAGTGCCGGTGGGCAGGCTGCCCAGCTGCAGCGCGTTTTGGAGCGCGTCCAGGTCCATGCCCCGGCCCCAGTCCGCCACCGCCATATGCAGGTAGTTTTTGTCGTCATCCGGGGCCAGCGCCACGCAGATGCGGGCCTTCTCGCCGGGCAGCGCGGCGGCGAGGGCATTGTCGCAGAGCTCGTTCACCCCCTGCTGGAACAGCATCCCCTGCCGTGCCAGGCCGTCGAAGGCCTTGCGGGTGATGTTGATGCGAATTTCGTGCCGCTCGGTCGAGGCCGCAGCGCCCTGCGGCAGCTTTGGAAGAGGGATGGAGGCGGGTACGGTGTTTGCAAGATTCATTTCATTCATAGGTGATTACCTCATTTCTTTTAGTAGATTGGTCACACAATGGATTCCAGCGCAGCCACAGCGTCTGCCAGGCTGTCGTCGGAGATATGCAGATAGTGGTCGGTGGTTTTGATGTCGGTGTGGCCGGTGAGCCGCGCAATGGTCTCCATGGGCACGCCCTGGCTCTGCAGCAGTGTCACATAGGTGTGTCGGCAGCAGTGTGGGGAGAGGGGACGAACATTGGGGTATTGGGCCAACAGCTTATAGTACTTACGCCGCACGGTGTAGGTGGCGTAGAGCAAACTGTCCCGGCGGGGCGCGCACCAGAGAAATGCCTGGCCGCCGTTCTCCCGCAGCCAGCAGGCGATGTGGCGATACTTGGGCGCGATGGGCACCACCCGGCGGCTGGTGAAGCTCTTGGGCGAGCCCAGCTTGGGGATGCCGTTCACCATCTTGACGGCCTTGTTCGCACGCACCCAGCTCCCGTCCGCGGCAATGTCTTTGGGGGTCAGCGCCAGCAGTTCCTGCAGACGCAGCCCGGTGACGAGCATCAGCCGGATGCTGTTGCCCAGCAGGTCCTCCGGGAGCTTCTCCAGAAGGGTCTCGGCCTCTTCCACGGTGAACGCATCCTTGTGATGGGCCCGCTGGCTTTTGCTGAGCCGCTTGGTGGTGCGAAAGGCCCGGCGGGCGTAGTTCTTCACCACCAGGTCGTCCGCTTCCGCCACGTCCAGGATTTGAATGAGCAGCGAGCGGCACTTGCTGATTTGAGAGGCGGAATACCCGCGGGATTCCAGCTCGTTGATGAACCGGTTGACCTGAACGGTCTTCACGTCGGTAAGCCGCAGATGGCCGAAGGCCTTGTTCAGCAGCTTGATGGTGTACCCGTAGTTGCACCAGGTGGATTCCTCCACCTGTGAGCGGTAGGACTCATACCAGAGTTTGGCGTAGTCTTCAAACAGCGGCACCTCCTGCGCCTCGCCGCTGCCGGGGGCGGGCTTGTTCTGCAGGTACTCCCGCATCTGCTCCAGCGCCTCTGCCCGTGTGGGGGCGGTGAAGCTGACAATGCGGCGCTTGCCCTCGTCGGTGTAACCGTCCATGATCTGGCTCTGCCAGCTGCCGCTGGGCAGCCTGTGGACAGAGCCTTCGCCCTTGCCGCGCTTACCCGACACGGAGACCTACCTCCTTATCCGCGGAACGCAGGTCGGCCGGTATGCGAGTGTGCTTGTCCACCCAGGCCAGAAATGGCTGAGTGGGGATGCGGATGGAGTTCCCCAGCCGGCAGACCGGGAAGGCCTTGCGGTGGGTGAGCTCATAGGCCGCGGTGGAACTGATGCACAGATAGCTCTTGATGTCCGCCACGGTGAGATGGTTCTTTTCAAATGAGATTTCCTTTTTCATACAGTTCTCCTTTTCAGGTGTGTTGAGGACTGCCCTTTCCGGCTTGTGCTGCCCAGGCCGGCGTGGTATGATGAAAGGGCAGAACGGACTTGTTCAGTTGCTGGTCGGTTTTGCGTTTGCCGTGTCCGGGTGGCCGCCCGGATGCGGCTTTTTGTTTGTGCACCCGGGTGGCGCGCGTGGCCCTTTTGTGGCAATGCGCCCAGTGCGACAGCCGGATCGGCTGCTGTGACGGGAAAGGGCGCCTGCGGCGGCGCAGGCGGAGCGGAAGGGAGTGGAAAAGCTGTTTTTCATAAGGGCCTCCTGTTCGGAATAATTGCCTGACCTTTTGTACAAGCTTATTATAGTATATTGGTACCAATATATCAATCGGCAAAACATCTGAATATATTGGTACCAATATATGACGAATTGTGCAAAATGCTCTAAAATCCTATTGGTACCAATAGTTTTCTGTGTTATAATAAGCACATATGGATGCACAAACAGAAAAATCAGGGGGGAAAGTTATGCCGTATACAAAAGCCAGTGGCCAGGCGGTGAACCGATATTCCAAAAAAGCTTACGATGACGTGCGCGTGCGGGTGAAAAAGGGCCAGAAAGAGCTCATCCAAAAGCGCGCAGAAGAATTGAATAAAAGTGTAAACAGCTACATCGTGGATCTGATAGAACAAGATATGAAAGATTCAAAATATTCCCGGGATGTGGAGTGATCGAAACACCTCGAAGAAAGCGCCAAACACTATTTAAAGACCTGACTATGGGACTTTTATAAGTGTATCATGGTATGTGATGTAATAAAGAAGCAGCGCGATAGCACTTATATGGTTCAATAAAAGCCTTTTGGAAGCGGAAAAATCGTAACGAATGAGGATGCCCGCCCGGGCAGATAAAATCTGTGGTGCGCTCTATGAATAAGGAAATGTTCTTAAAATATCTTGCCGCAAAGTCAGATGCTGAAAACGAAGATTTTTGGTTGCCTTTGTGGATGCATGCCAAAGACACTGCCGAAGTTATGCGGTATCTGGTCTTGCGATGGCTGCCGGATGCCACCAGGAAGCACTTCAGAATGCAGGAGGATATGCTGGTCGCAGTGGCGATGTTCCTCGGGTGGATGCATGACGCGGGAAAGGCCACTGTGCTTTTCCAAAGCCGCATTCTGCAGTGTATTCCCACTGCCAGGTCACGTGTGGAGAAATATGTCCGCCTGAGGCAAAATCTGA
>DXAC01000049.1 GCA_019117205.1 Candidatus Allofournierella merdigallinarum
ATGCCGGTCTCCTTGTAGTACTCGTCCCGGGCCTGGGCCACCTCGATGACGGCGGTGGCCTGGCCGCGGCCGATGCCCTTGGTCTCCCGGGTGATGCAGATGGAGCCGCCGCCGATGCCGATCTTCACAAAGTCCGCGCCGGCCTCGGCCAGAAAGCGGAAGCCGTCCCGGTCCACCACGTTGCCCGCGCCCACCTTGACCTTGTCGCCGTAGTGGGCCCGGATCCAGTCGATGGTGCGGCTCTGCCACTCGGTAAAGCCCTCGGAGGAGTCGATGCACAGCACGTCCACCCCGGCCTCCACCAGGGCGGGCACCCGCTCGGCGTAGTCGCGGGTGTTGATGCCCGCGCCCACCACGTAGCTCTTGCCCTCGTCCAGCAGCTCGTTCACGTTTTCCTTGTGGCTGTCGTAGTCCTTGCGGAACACCATATACTTCAGGCAGCCGTTTTCGTCCACCAGGGGCAGGGAGTTGATCTTGTTGTCCCAGATGATGTCGTTGGCCTCTTTCAGGGTGGTGGTGTCGGGGGCGGTGACCAGCTTGTCCAGCGGCGTCATGAAATCCGCCACCTTTTCGGTGAGAGCCATGCGGCTGATGCGGTAGTCCCGGCTGGCCACGATGCCCAGCAGCCGCCCGTGGGCGGTGCCGTCCTCGGTGACGGCCACGGTGGAGTGTCCGGTCTTTTCTTTCAGGGCCAGCACGTCCGCCAGGGTGGCGGTGGGCTTCAGGTTGGAATCGCTGGTGACAAAGCCCTTTTTGTAGCTCTTCACCTTTCGCACCATGGCCGCCTCGTCCTCGATGCTCTGGGAGCCGTAGATAAAGGACACGCCGCCCTGCTTTGCCAGGGCGATGGCCAGGTCCGGCCCGGACACCGACTGCATGATGGCGCTGATCATAGGGATGTTCATCACCAGGGGGCAGTCCTCCTGGCCCTTGCGGTACTTCACCAGCGGGGTCTTCAGGCTCACCGCGTCGGGAACGCACTCGGAAGAGGAATACCCGGGCACCAGCAGGTATTCACCAAAGGTACGGCTGGGCTGATCGAAAAAGTAGGCCATAACGCATCTCCTTTATCGTTGTATGGCTCGCCCGAAGCGAGCGGGATAGATTTTAAAAAGTGTACCACATTCGCGGACAAAATGCAAAATACGGCTGCCACAAAGTTTGCGCCGCCTTTTGGTGCAAAACCGGCATAACGTCAAAACCGCCGGAATAGTACGACTACCCCGACCCGGATAAAACAAAACCCCCGCCGGAGGGACGGCGGGGATCTTGCCACAGGACTTTGGAGCGCCCGTTGCACCCGTTTTCAAGACCGCGGCTTGCGACACGGCAGGAGGAGAAAAAACGGCGAACGCTCCACAACACATGAAAAAGGCTGTTGCTTTCTTGCAATCTCATTGTAACCCTTTTGCAATCTTTTGTCAACCCTCCAGGGCGGGTTTTTTGAAAAAATTTCAAAAAAATTACAAATTCAGGGACTGGAGGGTGAGCACCGCCTCAAAACAGGGCTTGCCGTCCTCCCTCTGACCGGCAACGTACCAGCTGCCGTCCTCGTTTTGGCCCCGCACCAGCCGGGCGCTCCCGCCGGCGGGCAGCTCGTTGTGGTAGCTGATCACAAGGCCGGTGATGACGCTGTTTTCCACCGCCTCCAGGGGCAGGGCGTCGGCGGCCACGTCGGCGTAGCGGGTGTTGTTCATGTGGCGGTTTATGTCACACCGGGAGTAGGAGGCGGTGACGACGCCCGCCGGCTCCAGCGCGGCGGGCTTGCGGATGGTCACGTCCAGCTCCTCGCCGACCTGCTCGGCAAAGGGCAGCGCCGCAAAGGCCTCCGGGGGCCGGCGCAGGATGCGGCGGGCCCGGGCGTCCACCAGCACCCAGCGGCTGTCCAGCACCGCCACCCGCCGGCCCGCTTCGTCCCAGGCCTCGGTGATGCGCTTGTACACCGCCCGCCGGGCTTGCTCCGGGCTGGTCCGCAGGGTCAGCGTCTCGCCGCTCACCGGCGGGCGCTCCAGCCGCAGGGCCATCTTGGCCATCAGGAACACCGCCTGGCTGGCCCGGTAAAAGGCGTCGTCCATGCCCAGGCTCTCGCAGTGGTCGGTGGACACCTGCTGGGCCAGGCGCATGAACGCGCCGGGGGTAAGGTGATGGTGGCTGTCGCAGTCGCACTCCATCACCCGAAAGGGGGCTGTATAGGTTTGCATCGGCTCCATGGCCGCACACTTCCTTTCCAAGAGCGCCGCACCGCGGCGGCGCCGGGCAGTTTTTCAGCGCGCCCGGGCGGACGCGCCGGTATATATTGTAGCATATTTCCCCAAAAAGAACAACGGCGGGCCGGCCCGCGGCCTTTGGGCGTTTCGCCCGGCGGCAACTCCGGCGTTTGTGACAAACGACGAAACGGGCGGGGCCAGCTTGACAATCACCTTTTACAAGCGTAGAATGTAGGCAGATCTTCTACAACCGTCAAATGTGCGGAGGTGATCCCATGCGCGCTCTCTTTTTGAACTACGCGGCCCAGGGCCTGGTGCTGGGCCTGGCGGTGCTGGCACTGCTGGCGGCCGCGCCTGCGCTTCAGCGGCGGTACGGCCCCCGGTGGTTCTGCCGGCTGTGGCTGACGCTGGCGCTGCTGCTGGCGCTGCCCCTGCGGGCGGTGCTGCCCGAGGCGGCCCCCGCCCCGGTGACCCTGACGATGCCCGCGGCGCTGCTGGCGGCCGGGCAGGCGGAGGCGGCCGCCCCGCCCCAGGCGGCGGACCCGGGCCCCGACAAGGAGACCCAGGCCCCGCCGGCCCTTTCCGGCGGCCAAGCCGCCCAGGCAGCGCCCGGCGAGAGCACGGGCCAGGTCGTTTCGACCGCGCCCGGCGAAAGCGCCGGCCAGGCCGTTCTGCCCTCCGGCGGCACGGCCGGCGGGACACAGGGCGTGCCGCAAGCGCCCGCTGCCCCCGTGGAGGAACGCCCCGCCGCCCGCCCCTCGCCCTTTGCGGCCCTGGCCCCGGTGGACTGGCTGGCCCTTTTGTGGCTGGCCGGGGCGCTGGGGGTGTTCGGCTGGCAGTGGCTGGGCTATTTTGTCTGGCGGCGGATGGCCCTGCGCCGCGCCCTGCCCGCGGACGAAAGCTGGCAGGGTGCGCTGGACGCGGCCCTGACATGCCAACCGCTGGCGCGGCGGCCCCGGCTGCTGGAGTGCCCCGACGCGACCAGCGCGATGGCGGCAGGGTTTTTCCGTCCGGTGCTGCTGGTGCCGGAGGGCGCCCGGCCCGGGGCGGAGGGAGCCTATCTGCTGGCCCACGAGCTGGCCCACCTGCGCCGCCGCGACCTGGCCCGCAAGGCGCTGTTCAGCCTGGTGCTGGCGCTGCACTGGTATAACCCCGCCGTCTGGCTGCTGGCAAAGCGGGCGGGGCGGGACATGGAGACCGCCTGCGACGAGGCGGCCCTGGCCGCCCTGGGCGCCGGGCATCGGGCGGCCTACTGCGACGCCCTGTTCCACGCGGTGAGCCGGGGCCGGGCCCCGGCGCTGACCACCTGCTTTTCCCTGACCAAACGGGACGTGAAGGCTCGCTTTGCCCGCCTGTGGGACACCACCCCCAAGCGGCGGGGCGCGGCGGCGCTGGCGGCGCTGTGTCTGGCGGCGGCGCTGGCGGGGGCGCTGGTGGCCTGCAACGCCGCCCCGGCAAAGAGCGGCGGGCCGGACGACGGGCCGCCCCCCTCCTCCAGCCCCGCGCCGGACTATTCCTCCGATGAAGAGGTCTGGCCGGTGGTGTGCTACGCCTCCAACAACGCGTTCAACGCCGACCCGGCCGGCGGCGGCGTGCTGCCGGCGGAGAACTTCCCCGAAGAATTCGCGGAATATGACCTCTTCCACGGCGCGGGCTACGTCTCCCCCGACCTGCAGCGGGCGGGCGTCGCCCAGCCGGCCGGCGGGGACGCCCCCGGGGAGCTGACCCTGTGGAACACCGCCGACGGGGGCGAGAGCTGGACGTCCGCCACTTTGGACTGCTCCGCCTGGCTGGAGGACATCGCCCCCGCCTACAACTGGGGCGATCAGAGCTATGTGGACGTGACGGGCGTGCCCGTTCAGGTACGGGCAAAGCACTACCAGTTCGTGAACGAGAACATCGGCTTTGTGGTGATCTATGCCGCCTGGGAGGGCGACGAGGCGGCCGGCCGCCCGGCCGCCTGCTCCGACGGGTTCGCGGTGCTTCGCACCACCGACGGCGGCGAGAGCTGGCAGCGCACCGGCAACATCCGCTGCGCCGACGCGGGCAACGGCAGCTCCTTTTCCCTTTCGGTCAGTTCCCCCTTCGCCTTTTTGAACGAGAACGTGGGCTTCTTGTGCGCCCACGGCCCGGGATACAGCCCGGAGGGCCAGTTCGACCTGCTTCGCACGGTGGACGGCGGCGCCAGCTGGCAGCAGCTGGACCTGAGCGAGGTGGCCGCCACCCTGCCCGGCGCCCCCTGGAGCTACCCGCATGTCTGCGGCCCGCTGGGATACTCCACAAGGTATCTGCCCCAGGAGGACCTGATCACCAGCGCCGACGAGGGCTTCGCGGCCTTTTCCGGCTGGGGCGACGCCGGCGACACCATGGCGGACAGGGTGGTGTTCTACACCCGGGACTTTGGCGAGAGCTGGCAGTGGATGTACCGCTTCAGCGACGAGATACGAGGGCGGGCGCTCGCCGCCTCCCGGGAGGTGACCGAACAATGAGCGAACTTGAGATCAAGCGGCTGCCCGACGCGGAACTGGACATCATGAAAGAGCTGTGGGCCGCCCCCGGCCCCCTGACCCGGGCCCAGCTGGAGCAGCGCCTGGCCCGCCGGCGGTGGGCCAGCACCACCCTGCTGGCGCTGCTGGGCCGGCTAGAGGCAAAAGGGTATGTCACCCGCGAAAAGCAGGGCAAGGGCTACCTGTACGCCCCGTCCCTGGCCCGGGAGGACTACCTGCCGGTGGAGAGCCGCTCGGCCCTGGAGCGGATGTTCGGCGGCAGCGCCAAAAATCTCATCGCCGCCATGGCCCAGACGAAGGACCTCTCCCAGGAGGACATCGACGATCTGGCGGCCTACCTGGAACAGCTGAAACGGGGCGGGCGGTAAGCCCGCCCCCGGCGGCCCGGCCCCGGTTTCCGCCGGGCCCCTGCCACGCAAAAGCGCCCTCGCGGCCAAAGGCCGCGGGGGCGCTTTATTGCTTATTCAAGGGGCGCGGTTCAGTAGTCCTCCCGCTGCTTTTTGCGGCTGCGGGTCCAGAACAGCACCACGATGGCTGCCACCGCCAGCACCAGCACCAGCGGGATCACCCAGCCGTTGCCGCCCTCGCTGTAGCTCTTCATGTCGCTCCAGGCTTTGTCCATGGC
Organism: Candidatus Allofournierella merdigallinarum; assembly: GCA_019117205.1. Classification (GTDB taxonomy): domain Bacteria; phylum Bacillota; class Clostridia; order Oscillospirales; family Ruminococcaceae; genus Allofournierella_A; species Allofournierella_A merdigallinarum. Next base: position 5,340 of record DXAC01000049.1, read on the forward strand.
GGCGTTGATCTCGTCGGGCAGCACCACGAACACCTCGGTGTTGGCCAGCACTTCCTCGCTGGGGTAGGCCACCTCGTTGTATTTCAGGTCGTCGTCCAGCTGCTCCCACACCTCGGTGATGGGGGTGGAGTAACCAATGTAATCACAGTTGGCCACGCCCACGCTGGTCTCGCACATGTAGTTGATGAACATCTCGGCGGCTTCCTTGTTCTGGCTGCCGGCGGGGATGCACATGGCGTCCACAAAGTAGTTGGTGCCCTCGGTGGGGATGGCAAAACCCAGGTCGGGGTTCTCGTCCATCATCACCAGCGCGTCGCCGGCGTAGTAGGGAGCCAGCGCGGCCTCGCCGCCCTCCATCTTGTCGAAGATCTCGTCCATCACGTAGGCCTGCACCAGGCTCTTCTGCGCTTTCAGCTCCTCGGCGATGGCCTCCACCTCCTCCACGGTGGTGGGGTTCATGCTCATGCCCAGGCGCTTGGCGGCAATGGCAAAGGCGTCGCGGCTGTTGTTGAACATCAAAATGGAGTTCTCATACCGCTCGTCCCACATGGCGTCCCAGCTGGTGGGGGCCTCCTCCACCATGGTCTTGTTGTAGACGATGCCCACCAGGCCCCAGGTGTAGGGCACGCTGTACTCGTCGTTCGGGTCGTAGTCCAGGCCCTTGTACTGCTCGCCGATCTTGGCCATGTTGGGGATGTTGTCAAAGTTGAGCTTTTCCAGCATCCCCTCGTTGATCATCTTGCCGATCATGTAGTCGCTGGGGATGATCACGTCGTAATCCGCGCCGCCGCTCTTCAGTTTGGCGTACAGGCTCTCGTTGGTGTCGTAGGTGGTGTAGTTCACCTCGATGCCGGTGAGCTCGGTGAACGCGGACAGGATGTCCACGCTGTCGTCGCTGCCGTCGGAGATGTACAGGCCCCAGTTGTAGACGTTCAGGGTGATGCCCTGGTCGGCCAGGCGGGTCCAGTCGTAGTCGGCGCTGACGGAGATATCATCGTTGACCACGATCATCTCCTCCTCCGCCGCCGCGGCGGGCAGAGCCATGGCGCCCGCGCACAGCAGTGCGGCGAGCAGGGTGCAGAACAGTTTTTTCATTGCTTTCCTCCGTTCGCGGCCTCTTTGGGCCGCTTATGATTTGCCCGTGGCAAAGCTGCCACCCCTCGGGCATTTTTTATTATCAGGCTTTCCGCCGCTCGCGGCGTCCGTCCAGATAATTGTAGAAAAGGATGATGGCCAGGATCACTAGGAACATCACCGTGGACAGGGCGTTGATCTCCGGGCTGACCTTTTTGCGGGTCATGCTGTAGATCACGATGGGCAGCGTCTGGGTGGTGCCGCTGGTGAAGTAGGAGATCAGGAAATCGTCGATGGAATAGGTCAGGCAGATCAAAAAGGCGGAGAGGATGGCCGGCGCCAACTCCGGCAGCACCACCTTGAAAAACGCCTGCCGGGGGTTGCAGCCCAGGTCCAGCGCCGCCTCGTACACGCGGATGTCCAGCTGGCGAAGCTTGGGCGACACATTGAAGATCACATAGGGCAGGCAGAACGAGATGTGGGCGATGAGCAGGGTGGGCAGGCCGAAGATGTTGTCCGGCAGGCTCCAGCCCAGGGTGTCGTTGGCCCAGGCGATGCCGTCCTTTGCCACCACGAAGAGCAGCATCAGCGACACGCCGGTGATGATCTCGGGGTTTACCACCGGCATATAGCTCACGTTGTTGATCACCGCCTGGCTGCGCTTGCCCATGGCGTTGATGCCGATGGCGGCGGCGGTGCCCACCACGGTGGCGAACGCCGCGGCGATAAAGGCCACCACCAGGCTCAGCCCCAAAGCGCTGAGGATCATCTCATTGTGGAACAGGCTCTCGTACCACTTAAAGGTAAAACCGGTGAACAGGGTGCGGCTTTTGCTCTCGTTGAAGCTGAACACCGCCATCACGGCGATGGGCACATACATAAAGGAGAACAGCAGCACCAGATACACCCGCTGCAATGCGCGAAGATGCGACTGTTTCATTTACACGACCCCCTCCACGCCGTCTTTGTTGCCGCTGGTGTTGGTCAGGCTCATGCACAAAAGCACGATGACCATCAGCACCAGGCTCATGGCGCTGCCGAGATTGTAGTTATAGCTGTTTCCGAGGAATTGCAGCTCGATCAGATCGCCCACCAGCATGGTGTCGCCGCCGCCCAGCATCCGGCTGATGATAAAGGTGGACACGCTGGGCACGAACACCATGGTGATGCCGGTGGCGATGCCGGGCATGGCCAGGGGGATGAGCACCCGCCCCAGCACCCGGAACACGTCGGCGCCCAGGTCCTGGGCGGCCTCGATGACGGAGGCGTCGATCTTCACCATGGCGGTGTACAGCGGCAGGATCATATAGGGCAGGTAGTTGTACACCATGCCCAGCACAACGGCTCCCTGGGTGTTGATCATCTCAAAGGGCCCGATGCCGAACAGGCCCAGAAACCGGTTGATCAGGCCGTTGTTCTCCAAAAGGCTCATCCAGGCGTAGGTGCGAAGCAGAAAGTTCATCCACATGGGCAGAATGACCAGCATCTGCATCATCCGCTGGCTGGACACCGGCAGCCGGCTGAGCCAGTAGCCCACCGGGAAAGCCAGCACCAGGCAGATCACCGTGGCGATGGCCGCCAGCAGCAGGCTGCGGACGAACACGGTGGAGTAGTCCCCCAGGGCGGTGATGTTCTCCAGCGTGAAGGCGCCGCTTTTGTTGGTGAACGCAAAGTACACCACGATCAAAAGCGGCACGGCGATGAAGACGGTCATCCAGACCACATAGGGAAAGGCGAGGCTCTTGTTTTTCAGCATGGCTCACTCCTCCATGCGGGCCATAATGTGGATCTCGTCCGGCCCGATCCGCATACCGATGAGCTCGCCGGGGGCGCTGGCCTGGGTGGAGTGGATGATCCATTCGTAGCCGGCCTGCTCCACGTGCATCTCGAAGTGGACGCCCTTGAAGATGACCTCCTTGACGATGCCGGTGAGCTGGCCCTGGATGGCGGGCACCACCTGCACGTCCTCCGGGCGCACCACCACCTGCACCGGCTGGTTGCGCTCGAAGCCCTTGTCCACGCAGGTGAACTGGCTGCCGGCGAACTCCACCTGGAAGTCCTTGAGCATGATGCCGTCCAGGATGTTGCTCTCGCCGATGAAATCCGCCACAAAGGCGTTCTGGGGCTCGTTGTAGATGTCCTCGGGGCTGCCGATCTGCTGGATATCCCCGTCGTTCATCACCACCACCGTGTCGCTCATGGTCAGGGCTTCCTCCTGGTCGTGGGTGACGTAGATAAAGGTGATGTCCATGGCCTGCTGCAGGCGCTTGAGCTCCAGCTGCATCTCCTTGCGGAGCTTTAAGTCCAGCGCGCCCAGGGGCTCGTCCAGCAAAAGCACCTTGGGGTGGTTCACCAGCCCCCGGGCGATGGCCACCCGCTGCTGCTGGCCGCCGGAGAGCCGGTCGGTGTGGCGGCGCTCGTAGCCCTTGAGGCCCACCACCTCCAGCATCTCCAGCACACGGGTGCGGATCTCCTTTTCCGGCAGCTTTTGCAGCCGCAGGCCAAAGGCCACGTTCTCGTACACGTTCAGGTGCGGGAACAGGGCGTACTTCTGGAACACCGTGTTCACCTGGCGCTTGTAGGGCGGCAGGCCGGTGATGTCCTGGCCATTAAAAAAAACATTGCCCGACTTCGGCTGGACAAATCCGCCGATGACCCGGAGCGTGGTGGTCTTGCCGCAGCCCGAGGGCCCGAGGAAGGTCACAAACTCCTTGTCGTGGATGTCCAGCGACAGGCCGGTGAGCACCGGCTCGCCGTCAAAGTCGACAACAATGTTTTTGAGCGAAACGATCTCATTCATTTTTCTGCATCCCCCTTTGCGGAACTCTCCCGCCGGGGCCGCCGGCGGGTCAGCGCCAATTATATCGCCCCGCAAAAGGTTTGTTACACCGCCTGTGGACCATCCAAAACGTTAGAGCCTCCTTGCCACGGCAGCTACAGCGATACATACAACGCCAATGTGTTAGACGGGGCATTGCCCGCCCTTAGATGCAACACACGATTGTTATTATACAAGCCCGCCCCCCTATGTCAATAGGTTTGGGCAAATTCCTTTGAAAAATGCCGGAATATATCCCAATGGGGCGTTATATTCCGGCATTTTTTTGGAATATTTTCAAAAATCCTTACAAATGCTTTGAAAAACTCTTTCTCTCACTGTTTTTCCAAGGCGCGCAGGGCGGCGGCGATCACCGTTTCCAGGGATACGCCGGCGGCCGCGGCGGCGGCCGCCGCCTGGTCGAATTCCGCCTTTGCCTTGGCGGGGCCGGCGGCGGCGTACTTCACCTCCACCGGGCCGTAGGCCGTGTCCACCCGGCGGCTGGCGCGGGGCAGCACCGCCCGGCGCATCTCGCAGGCACGCACCCCCCAGCTGGTGGTGTGCTCCAGCAGCAGCGCGGTGAGCCGCCCCTCGTCGGCGGGCCGGCACAGGCAGCACAGCTTCACCGCCGGCCGGTTCTTCTTCATCTGGATGGCCTCGGTGTACACGTCCAGCGCGCCGGCGGCCAGCAGCTGCCCGGCGGCGTAGGCAATGGCCTCGCCGGTCATGTCGTCCAGGTTGCAGGCCAGCTCCACCACCGTGTCCCCGGCGGGCGCGCCGGCGCCCTCGCCCCAGAAAGCCCGCACCACGTTGGCGGCGGCAAAGTCCTTGTTGCCGGCGCCCACGCCCACCTTTTCCACCGTCATGGGGGGCATGGGGCCGAAAGAGGCCGCAAAGGTCCGCAGCAGCGCCGCCCCGGTGGGGGTACACAGCTCGCCCCGCTCGGCGCCGCCGTAGCAGGGGACGCCCCGCACCAGCCAGGCGGTGGCGGGGGCGGGCACTGGCAGCACCCCGTGGGCGCACTTCACCTGGCCGCTGCCCAGGTTCACGGCGCTGGCCGTCACCCGCGCCGGGGCCAGCCAGTGCATCAGCAGGCAGACACCCGCCACATCCGCCACCGCGTCCAGCGCCCCCACCTCGTGGAAGTGTACCTGCTCCACCGGCTGGCCGTGGGCGTGGGCCTCGGCGGCGGCGATCAGGCCGTAGACCTCCAGGGTCTTGTCTTTCACCGGCGCCGGCACCGGCAGCCCGGCCACGATGGCCCGGATGTCCGCCATGGAAGCGTGATGGTGATGCCCGTGGGGATGTTCATGCCCGTGCTCATGCCCGTGCTCATGCTCGTGGGGATGTTCATGCTCGTGCTCATGCTCATGCTCGTGGAGATGGGGCGTGTCCGGCCCGGCACAGGGCACATCCCGGCTGTGTTCCTCTTCTCCGTGGGCCAGAACGGTGACGTGCAGCCCCCGCACGCCGCACTTTTCGGCGGGCCGGGCGGACACCTCCACCCCGGGGATGGAATTCATCACCCGCAAAAATTCCCGCTGCCGCTCCGCGGGCAGCAGGTCCAGCAGGGCGGCGGTGAGCATATCCCCCGCCGCGCCCATGTTGCACTCAAGATACAGGGTCTTCATGCCCTCAGTCCTCCTTTGCCATCTGGTTGATCATGCTGGCCAGGTACCCGGCCCCGAAGCCGTTGTCGATGTTCACCACGCTCACCCCGCTGGCGCAGGAGTTGAGCATCGAGAGCAGCGCGGAAAGCCCGCCGAAGTTGGCCCCGTAGCCCACGCTGGTGGGCACGGCGATCACCGGGCAGTCCACAAGGCCCCCCACCACGCTGGCAAGGGCTCCCTCCATGCCCGCCACGGCCACGATCACTTTGGCCTGCATCAGCACGTCCAGCTTTGCCAGCAGCCGGTGCAGCCCGGCCACCCCCACGTCGTACACCCGCTCCACCCGGTTGCCCAGGGCAAGGGCAGTGCGGGCGGCCTCCTCGCACACCGCCATGTCGCTGGTGCCGCCGCTGACCACGGCGATGAGGCCCCGGGGGGGTTCGATGGGGGCCGGGTCGGCCAGCCCGAAGCGGGAAAGGGGGTCGTAGTCCAGGGGGATGCCCGCCTGGCGCACCGCCCCGGCGGCCTCGGCGTCCATGCGGGTGACGATGATGTTCTTCGCCCCCCGGCCGGCCATGGCCTGCAGGATGCCCACGATCTGTTCGGGGGTCTTGCCCGCCCCGTAGACCACCTCCTGGGCGCCCTGGCGCAGGGCCCGGTGGTGGTCCACCTTGGCGTAGCCCAGGTCCTCAAAGGGCTGCATCTTCAGCTGGAGCAGCGCCTCCTTGGGGCTGGTCTGCCCCGCCCTGACCCGTTCCAGAAGCTCCAGCATCTCCTGCTGTTCCATCCTTACTCCTCCTTTCGGGGCGCAAGGTCCAGCAGCACCCCGTCAAACCAGGGCGCCACCGCCCCGGTGATCTCCCTGTGGCGGCGCGCCGCCTCCTCCAGCCGGCCGGCGGGCAGCTGCAAACGGCCCAGTCGCCCCAGCACCCGCAGCCGCAGGTCACAAAAGCCCAGGGCCATCAGCGCACTCTCCGCCTGTTCCACCCGTTTCATCGTTTCGGCGTCCAGCGGCGCGCCGGTGGGCAGGCGGGTGGCAAGGCAGGCGTAGGCGGGCTTTTGGGCGGTGAAGAGGCCCCACTCCCGGCTTTTGCGCCGCACATCCGCCTTGGTCAGCCCGCACAACCGCAGGGGGCTTTGCACCCCCAGCTCCGCCAGCGCCCGCATACCCGGCCGGTCGGCCGCGTCGTCGCTGGCGTTGGTGCCGTCCCACAGTTCGGAAAAGCCGTCCGCCGCGGCGGCCTCCGCCAGCGCGGAAAAGAGCAGCCTCTTGCAGTAATAGCAGCGCCGGGGGCCGTTTTCCCGCACCTGCGCGTCTTCCAGGGGGTCCGCTTCGATCACCCGCAGCTCCACCCCCAGCTGCTCACACAGGCGCCCGGCGTCCCGCCGCTCAAAGGCGGGCTGAAAAACGCTTTGCACAAAATAGGGCTGCACCCGGCAGCCGGCTTTCACCGCCGCCGCCAGCAAAAAGGCCGAATCCACGCCGCCGGAAAAGGCCAGCGCGGCGCTTTTGCCCCGCAAAAACTCCGTCAGTTCCATCCCCACACCTCTCCATAACAAAAAAAGCCGCGAAAAGCATCGCCCGTCGCCCGGCCCGCCGGGGAAGTCCCCCGGCCCGGCCTGTCGGCGGGGCTTTCTGCCTTCGTGGCATGGGCCGCCGGGTCCGGCCCCGCGGCCCGCCGCGCCTTCCTGGCGCGGGCTCATCGCTATTTATTGTAGCACAAGGTCAAACGGGTGTAAAGCGCCGCTCACAGCAAAGCGTCGTCCCCGTCGTCCTCGTCCACCATGAACTCCCGGCTGCTCACCCGCTTGGCCATCCGCTCGGCCTCCACCAGGTCGGATAGCTGTTCCTTGACCTGGGCGGAGTTGGGGATCCACTGGATGTCGAACTCGGGGGTGGACTTGTCCGCCGAGCAGCAGTGGATGGTGCCCAGGCCGAACAGCCGCTGGATAAGCGACCGGCGCAGGGTCACGTCCATGATGCGGTACAGCCGCACCTCCTCCTCTTTGGTGTTCAGAATACCCGTTTGGATGAGCAGCTTCTCCTTGGTGAGGATGTACTTGGTAAAGGTCCAGGGCAGGGCGAAGATGATGCGCTTGCGCTCCTGCCAGACTGCATTGAGGCGTTCCATGGCGTTTCCTCCTTTGATCTTCTTAAAAATATTATACAGTTTCTTCATTATATTGACAAGAACTCTCCGCCACCTTGTCTTCGCCGGGGTCCGCGTGCTATAATGCGAAAAAGATCAACATGAAAAGGAGCGTTTGTATGAAAGATCTGCACCAGCTTGCGGCCGGCCTCGCAGCCGGCCGGTGGGACGGCGCCTTTGCCGCCCTGTACGCCTGTGCCGGCCGCCCTGTCGACCAGTGCCGCGCCCGCTACGCCCGCCTGATCCAGGGCTTTGCCGCCGCTTTTGGCGACGGGGCGCGGGACTATGCTTTCTACTCCGCCCCCGGTCGCACCGAGCTGGGCGGCAACCACACCGACCACCAGCATGGGCGGGTGCTGGCCGCCAGCGTGGACCTGGACGTGATCGCCCTGGCCGCCCCCAACGGCACCGACACGGTGCGGGTGCTCAGCGAGGGCTTTGAGATGGACGTGGTGGACCTGGCCCGACTGACCCCTGTGGAGGAGGAGACGGGCCACTCCGCCTCGCTGATCCGGGGCGTCTGCGCCGCCTTTGCCCAGCGGGGCTGGCCGGTGCGGGGCTTCGACGCCTACACCACCTCGGCGGTGCTCAAGGGCAGCGGCCTTTCCAGCTCCGCCGCCTTTGAGGTGCTCATCGGCAACATTGCGGACCACCTGTTCGCCGGCGGCGCCGAGAGCCCGGTGGCCATCGCCCAGATCGGCCAGTACGCGGAAAACGTCTTCTTCGGCAAGCCCTCGGGCCTTTTAGACCAGATGGCAAGCTCGGTGGGCGGGGTGGTGGCCATGGACTTCGCCGATCCCGCCGACCCCAAGGTCCGCCCCCTGACGCTGGACCTGGCGGGCCAGGGCTATGCCCTTTGCATCGTGGACACCGGCGCCGACCACGCGGACCTCACCGACGAGTACGCGGCGATCCCCGCCGAGATGAAAGCGGTGGCCGCGGCCCTGGGGGGCCAGGTGCTGCGGGACGTGCCCGAAGAGGCTTTCTGCGCCGCCCTGCCCGCCCTGCGCCGGCAGCTGGGCGACCGGGCGCTGCTGCGGGCGTTCCACTTCTACGCCGACGACCAGCGGGCCGCTTTGCAGGCGGACGCCCTGGCGGCGGGCGACTTCGGCCGCTTCCTAACGCTGGTCACCGAGAGCGGCGTGTCCAGCTTCCAGTATCTGCAAAACGTCTTCTGCCGCTCCAAGCCCGCCGACGAGCAGCCGGTGGCGCTGGCCCTGGCCCTGGCCCAGACCCTGCTGGCGGGCGCCGGCGCGGTGCGGGTGCACGGCGGCGGCTTTGCCGGCACCATCCAGGCCTATGTGCCCTTGGAGCGGGTGGAGCCGTTCCGGGCCGGCATGGAAGCCCTGCTGGGGCCGGGGATGTGCCATGTGGTGTCGGTGCGCCCGGCGGGCGGCGTCCGCCTGGCGGAGAGCGAGTAAGGAGGCATTTCCATGGCGTTTGCAAGCGAACTCTTCTTTACCCTGCCGGACGGGCGGCCGGTCCGCCGGTACACCCTTTCGGGCCCGGATGGGGCCGTGTCGGTGCTGGACTGGGGCGCGACGCTGTATGACGTCACCGTGGCCGGCCGGGACGGCGTGCCCCGGCAGGTGCTGCTGCACTACGCCGGCGGCGCGGAGTATCTGGCGAACACCGACTACCTGGGGGCCTTTGTGGGCCGGGTGGCCAACCGCACCGCAAAGGGGCGCTTTGTGCTGGACGGCAAGGCGTACCAGCTGGCCTGCAACAACGGGGAGAACCACCTGCACGGCGGCGAGGAGGGCTTCGACCGCCGGCTGTTCACCCTGGCGGGCAGCGGCGAGGACTTTGTGGAGCTGTGCCTTTCCAGCCCGGATGGCGACCAGGGCTACCCCGGCCGGCTGGAGCTGACGGTGCGCTACCGGCTGGTAGAGGGGGGCTTTGTCCTGGAGTGGCAGGCCATGGCGGACAAGGCGACCCCCGCCGCCTTTACCAGCCACGCCTACTGGAACCTGGCGGGCGCGGACGCGGGCCCGGAGGCGATGCTGGCCCACCGGCTGCGGCTGTTCGCCCATCGGTACACCCCGGTGGGGCCCACCCTGATCCCCACCGGTGAGGTGGCGGCGGTGGAGGGCACCCCCTTTGACTTCACCGCGCCCCGGGCCATCGGCGAGCGCATTGACCAGGAGCATCCCCAGCTGGCCATTGCCGGCGGCTACGACCACAACTTCGCGCTGGACGAGCCGGCGGGGCCGGACGGCCTGCGCCCCCTGGCCCGTGTGACGAGCCCGGCCACCGGCATCACGATGGAGGTAGCCTCCACCCTGCCCGGCGTGCAGTTCTACGCGGGCAATTTCATGAAAGGCCATGCAAAGCGCAGCGGCTTTTGCCTGGAAGCCCAGACCTTCCCCGACGCGGTGAACCAGCCCGCCTTTGGGCAGGATGTCATCCTGCGCCCCGGCCAGGTGCGCCGGGACGCCATCCGCTGGCGCTTTTGCGCCGAATAAAAGGCCAAAGGGCCGCCCCGGCAGTTTGCCGGGGCGGCCCTTTTTCGGCGGCCTCCCGAGGGACACCAAACGCACCACCCGCACGGTGCTCGGGGGATGCTTATTGGTTTCCCCCGGTGCCCTTTTTCTGTCAAGGTGTCGGGATCCCCGGTACATGCCCGTGGATCCCGACATTCTTTTTGTTTCCCTCTTTTTTTGGCAAACTGCTTACCGACAAGCTGCAACGAGCCACCCCGGCATACAAACGCCGGGTCAGGCCGGGTCGTTCCAGCCCTTGCACACGTCCACCCAGCCCACGGGGGCGGCGCAGGCCTCCAGCTCCGGGATGGTCAGCTCAATGGCGCTGTTGGCGCTGCCGCAGGCGGGGAACACCGTGTCAAAGCGCTTCAGCGACTCGTCCAGGTACACCTGTACCCCCTCCCTGACCGCAAAGGGGCACACGCCTCCCACCGCGTGGCCCACCAGCTCCACCGCCTGGTCGGGGGTGAGCATCTTCGCCTTGGCGGCGAACCGGGCCTTGAACTTGGGGTTGTCGATGCGGGCGTCTCCCGCCGCCACCACCAGCAGCGGCCCCTGGGGCCCCATGAAAGACAGGGTCTTGGCGATGCGCCGGGGCTCGCAGCCCAGCGCCTGGGCCGCCAGCTCCACCGTGGCGCTGGACACGTCGAACTCCCGCACCCGGTCCGCCAGGCCCCGGCGGGCAAAAAACTCCTTTACCGCTTCAATGGACATGGGTCTCTTCCTCCCTTTTCTGCCAGCCGGCCCCGGAGGCCGGCGCTTTTCCCCTATTGTACCAGCTTGCCGCATTTTTTGCAAAGTTCTTTTACCGCGGCCGGTTCCATGGTATAATAAAATGAAAACAGGGCGAAAGGAGGCCTGCGGGTGCGGATCGCCATCGTGGAGGACGAACAGCAGCAGCGGGAGCTGCTGCGGGACTATGTCTGCCAGTACGCCCGGGACACCGGCGCGCATCACACCGTGGAGCTGTTTGGCAGCGGCGAGGAACTGCTGGAGCGGTACAGCCCCCAATACGACATCATCCTGCTGGACATCGAGATGCCCGGCCTGAACGGCATGGAGACCGCCGAGCGCATCCGCGCCCGGGACGCGGACGTGGTGCTCATGTTCGTGACCAACATGGCCCAGTACGCGGTGGGCGGTTATGCGGTGGGCGCGCTGGACTTTGTGCTCAAGCCGGTGAACTACAACACCTTTTCCCTGCGCTTCGCCCGGGCGGTGAAGCGGGCGGGGCTGCGGAAAAACGGCGAGATCCTGCTCACCCTGCCAGACTGCGTGCGCCGGATCAGCACCCAGCAGATCCACTATGTGGAGGTGATGAACAAGACCCTCCACTACCACACCGAGCTTGGGGAATTCGTGGTGCGGGGCACCATGCAAAGCGCCGAGGAGGAGCTGGGCCGTTACAGCTTCGTGCGCTGCAACCACTGGTATCTGGTGAATCTGGGCCATGTCACCGAACTGCGGCGGGACACGGTGCTGGTGGGCGACACCGAGCTGGAGATCAGCCGGCGCAACCGCAACGCCTTTCTCACCGCGCTGACGGCCTATGTGGGAGGCGGCGGCTGAGATGGACTGGAACAATGTGGGCGTTGCCCTGATCCAGAGCGCCGGCCTGTGGACCACGGCGCTGCTTTTCCTGGCGCCGCTGAAAAAGAAAGAGACCCACTGGGCCCGCCGGGCCGCCCTGTGCGTGCTGGCGGGCGCCGCGGTGCTGATCCTGGTGTCGGCGGTGCTGGCGGATTCCGCCGCCCTGGTCTGGGTGCAGCCGTTCCTGTGCTGCGGGCTGGTGGCCTTTTTGTTCTGGCAGTGCGCGGACCTGGGCCTCAAGGCGGTGGTCTACTGCGGGGTGTGGGTGAGTATGCTCTGCGACCTGGCCGCCGAGGCGGGCGAGATGCTGCTGTACCTTTTCCAGTCCCGGGGGATGGTCCTTGCGGGCTGGCTGGCCTTTGCGGGGCTGTGGGGGGTGTTCGCCGCCCTGGTGGGCTCCACCTTTGCCCGGTGGATGCCGGACAAGGGCCGCTACCACACCGGGCCCCGGCAGTTCACCTTTGCAATGGGGCTGTGGGCGGCGGACCTGACGGTGGACCTGCTCTACTCCGCCTTTGACCTGTGGCTGGGCGGCGCGGGCGGCTGGGCGGTGGTGCTGCTCATCAAGTGCTACTGCGTCACGGTGCTCTATCTCCAGCACGGCCTGTTCCAGAAAAGCGCCATCCGCCAGGAGCTGGCCATGCTGAACACCCTGTGGCTGCAGCAGAAGAATCAGTACGACCTGGCCAAGGAGAACATTGCCCTGATCAACCGCAAGTGCCACGACATGAAGCACCAGATCCGGGCCATGCGGGTGATATTCTCGGACGAGAGCCGGGAGAAATATCTTCAGGAGGTGGAGCGGTCGGTCCGCATCTACGAGGTGCTGGCCAAGACCGGCAACGAGGTGCTGGACACGGTGCTCACCGAAAAGAGCCTTTTGTGCGAGGCCAACGGCATCCAGGCCAACTGCGTGGCGGACGGCCGGCTGCTGGCCTTTATGGACCCGGTGGACCTGTACACCATCTTCGGCAACGCCATGGACAACGCCATCGAGAGCGTCAGCGCCATCGAGGATGTGACTCGCCGCATCATCGATGTGCAGGTGTACAGCGAAAAGCAGATGCTGGTGGTGCAGATCATCAATCCGGTGGCCCATCCGGTGACCTTTGACGAGGAGGACTTCCCCATCAGCACCAAGGAAAAGAACGGCTACCACGGCTTCGGGCTGCGGAGCATCCGCCACACCGCCAAGAAATACGGCGGCTTTACCACCGTGCGGGTGGAGGACGGCTCTTTTTACCTGCGAATCCTGCTGCCCATGCAGCAGGCCGCCCAGCCGGACTGAACCGGAACAGACGACACGGCGCCGCCCCGGGCCCATGGGCCCGGGGCGGCGCCGCTTTGTTTTTACCGCTTGATGTCGTAGTTCTGGTTCATGATGGAGCGGATGGTCTCCACGTCGTCGGTGATGTTGCCGTCGCCGTGGATGGTGTGCTTGATGACGCTGCTGGCCACCGCGAAGTTCAGGGTCTCCTCCGCCTGCCAGCCGCTCATCATGGCATAGATCAGGCCGCTGGCGAACGCGTCGCCGCCGCCCACCCGGTCCAGGATGGTAAAAGTGATGAGCCGGCTCTCCCAGGTCTTGCCCTGATACCACATATAGGCCTTGAGGCTGTTCTCGCTGCCGCTGTGGGCGTAGCGCACGTGGCGGGCGATGCACCGGATGTTGGGGTAACGCCGGACAAAGGCCTCGAACACCCGCTGCTGCTGCTCAAAGGTGGGCTGCAGGGGCACCCCGTCTTTCCAGTCGCCCTTGGAGTGGTCGGCCTCGTCTTTCCACAGGTGGTAGGGCTCGATGCCCAGCAGCACGTCCACATAGGGCAGGCAGCGGGTGCAGAAGTCCCGGGCCTCCTCCCAGCTCCAAAGGGCGCTGCGGAAGTTGCCGTCGAAGCTGATGGTCATCCCCTTTTTGCGCCCGGCCGCAAGGCAGGCCAGCACCAGGTCGGCGCAGCCGGGGCCCAGGGCGGGGGTGATCCCGCTCAGGTGCAGCCAGTCGTAGCCCTCCAGCAGCTTGTCCACGTCCACCCGGGAGTAGTCGTACTCCACAAAGGCGCTGTGCTTGCGGTCGTAGGTCACCTTGCTGGAGCGGATGCCGTAGCCTGTTTCCAGGTAGTAGGTGCCCAGCCGGTGGGTGGGCGTCTCCTCCGGCCGGGAGAAGATCACCGGGCTGCAATGTACGTCGTTGCTGCGGAGCATCCGCACCGCGCTTTTGCCCAGGCTGTTGCCGGGCACCACCGTGAACACCGTGCTGTCCACCCCCAGGTTTGCCAGGGCCAGGGCGATGTTTGCCTCGCTGCCGCCGTAGCTGGCCTCGAAGCTGGTGGCCATGCGGATCTTGTCGTAGTTGGGCGGGGTCAGCCGCAGCATGATCTCCCCCACCGTGATGAAACGGCCCGCGGGGGCCAGGGAATGCTGTTCCATGGGGTCCCTCCTTTCAAAAGAGGCCGGGGCCGGCTGTGATGCCAGCCGGCCCCGCGCCGTCAACTTACCGCTGCACCCGGCCGGAGCCGTCGCCGCCGGCCAGCTTCTCCACCTCGGCGATGGTGGCGAAGTTGTAGTCGCCCTCGATGGAGTGCTTCAAAGCGGAAGCCGCCACCGCGAACTCCACCGCCTGC
>DXAC01000050.1 GCA_019117205.1 Candidatus Allofournierella merdigallinarum
CTCCACATAGACGGCCACCCCCACCCCCGCGCCCACCGCCGCGCCGGCCAGCGCCGCCGGCACCCTGGTGCTGGGGTACAGCCCGGGCGACGGCTTCAACCCGCTGGTGGCAAACTCCACCCTGGTGCGCCAGAACGCGGGGCTCCTGTACGAAAAGCTGGTGGAGATCGGGCCGGATATGTCCATCGTCTACCGGCTGGCCAGCAGCATCGACGTGCTGGATCTGCAGGCGGTGATCCACATCCGGGGCGGGGCCACTTTCGCGGACGGCACCCCCCTCACCGCCCAGGACGCGGCCGCCAGCCTGGAGGCCGCCCGGGTAAGCCCCCTCTACGCCGGTCAGTTGGCGGGGGTGACCAAGGTGGAGGTGTCCGGCGAGGCGGTGGTGGTGAGCCTGGCGGCGCCGGACTCCCTGTTCGCCTACCTGTGCGACATCCCGGTGGTCAAGGCCGGTGAGACGGCGGCCCAGCGGCCCACCCCCAGCGGCCGCTACACCTTTGGCGAGGGGGACACCCTGGTGGCAAACCCCCGGTGCGCCTTTGCGGAAACGGGCCAGCCGGAAGAGATCGAGCTGGTGCCGGTGAGCAGCTACGACGAGATGGTCTCCGGCCTCACGGTGGGCTCGCTGAACCTGTACCAGGCCAGCGAGCTGGCGGACCTGCCCTCCGGCGTGGCCAGCGAGCAGAGCTTTTACCGCACCAACAACCTGATCTTCCTGGGGGTGAACGGGGCGGCGGCCCAAAGCGGCCCCCTGGCCCCCCTGCTGGGCACCGCCGCCGGGCGGGGCCTGCTCAGCGCCGCGCTGGACCGGCGCCAGCTGGCGGAAAAGGGCTACTACTCCCGGGCCTACCCGGCCACCGGGGCCATCAACAGCTTTTACCCCTGCGTGCTGGCCCAGCAGAGCATCCTGCCGGAGGCGCAGCTCACCTCCGACGAGGCGGCCCAGGCGCTGGAGGCGCTGGGCTACCAGCGCGGCAGCCTGGACGGCATGTTTTACACCGCCGACGGCCAGGCGCTGGCGGTGCGGCTGCTGGTGTACGGCGGCAGCACCTACAAGCGGTACACCGCCACCCTGCTGGAGAGCCAGCTGGAGGCGCTGGGGGTGGCTGTAACGGTGGAAACGGCGGATGATTTTGCAGTTTTTACCGAAAAAGTTGCTTCGGGCGATTTTGACCTGTACATCGGCGAGGTCAAGTTGTATAATAATATGGATATGAGCCCATTTTTTGCCGAGGGCGGCGCCAGTGCAGGCATCGTCCAAAGCGAGGCGCTGGCCGCGGCCTACGACGCGTTCCGGCGGAACATGTCCGCCGCGGGCGCCTTTGAGCAGGCGTTTGCCGCCGAGCTGCCCTTTATCCCCCTGTTGTGGCGCAGCGGCACGGTGATCCACACCCGCAATGTCCAGGGGCTCACATCCTCCATCAGCAATGTGTTCTATTCCCTGGGGCAGCTGGAGTTTGCCGCCCAAGACTCTTAACCGAACAGGAGGTTGTTTGTATGATCACCTTGCAGAACCCGCTGGGCACCGTCAGCATGAACGCCGACTACTTCGCCGAGCTGGTGAGCCTTGCGGCCCGCAGCTGCTACGGCGTGGCGGGCATGGCCACCGGCGGTGCCAAAGACGACTTCAAGAGCCTGTTCTTCGGCAGCGACTTCCCCGACAAGGGGGTGCGGGTGACCCAGAACGAGGGCCGCCTCACCATCGAGCTGCACATTAAGGTGGGCTTCGGGCTGAACATCGCCACCATCGTGCAGAGCATCACCCACAAGGTCAAGCACGAGGTGGAGAACGCCACCGGCCTGAAAGTGGAACGCATCGAAGTGTCGGTGGACGACATCGTGGCCGACTGAAACCGCTCTTCCCGCTGCGGCAGCGCCGGCGGAGCCAACCAATGACGTTGAGGTGTAAAACTTATGATTACTGGTCGTATCCTGCGTGACGCCATCCTTTCCGGCGCCAACAACATTTCCAACCAGCGCTCACGGGTGGACGAGCTGAACGTCTTTCCCGTGCCGGACGGCGACACCGGCACCAACATGAGCATGACCGTGGGCGCCGCCCGCCCCGAGCTGGAGGCCATGGCGGACGACTGCACCGTGGCCGAGGCGTCCAAGGCCGCCGCCAGCGCCATGCTGCGGGGCGCCCGGGGCAACTCCGGCGTGATCACCAGCCTGCTCTTCCGGGGCTTCTCCAAGGCCCTGGAGGGCAAGAAGACCGCCGACGCCGACGACGTGGTGGCCGCCCTGCAAAAGGGCGTGGAGGCCGCCTACAAGGCCGTGATGAAGCCCACCGAGGGCACCATGCTCACCGTGGCCCGCGTGGCCAGCGAGGAGGCCGCGGCCTCCGGCATCGCCGACGTGGTGGAGCTGTGGAAACTGGTGATGAGCGCCGGCCAGCGGGCGCTGGACAACACCCCCAACCAGCTGCCGGTGCTGAAAAAGGCCGGCGTGGTGGACGCGGGCGGCCAGGGCCTGATGGTGATCTTCGAGGGTATGCAGATCGTCTTCGAGGGCGGGGGGCCCGTCCAGTGCGAGGAGGCCGCCCAGAACAAGGCCAAGCTCTCCACCACCGGCGCGGGCAAGGGCGTGTTCACCGACGACCTGATGAAAGTGGAGGACATCAAGAACGGCTACTGCACCCAGTTTTTGGTGAACAAGAACGAGGGCGCCAGCATCGCTAAACTCCGGGCGTTCCTGGAGTCCAACGGCGACAGCGTGGTGGTGATCGAGGACGACGACGTGGCCAACTGCCATGTACACACCGCCGACCCGGGCAAGATCCTCAGCCACGCCATCCAGTACGGCTACCTCACCGGCTTCAAGATCGAGAACATGCACGAACAGTTCCTGGCCCGCCAGAAGCAGGGCAAGGGCCTGGAGAAGCAGAAAGCCGCCGAGGAGAGCGAGGCCGCCAGCGAGTTCCCCTACGCCGCGGTGGACCCGGACCAGGCCTTCGGCTTTGTGGCCGTGGCCGCCGGCGAGGGGCTGGCCTCCGTCTTCGCGGACCTGGGCGTGAACGCCGTGGTGCGGGGCGGCCAGACCATGAACCCCTCCACCGAGGACATCCTGGCCGCGGTGCAGAGCGTGCCCGCCGGCACCGTGTTCGTGCTGCCCAACAACAAGAACATCATCATGGCCGCCGAGCAGGCCCAGAAGATCGCCGACCGCAAGGTGATGGTGCTGCCCACCCGCACCATCCCCCAGGGCATCACCGCCATGCTGAACTTCGACCCGGACGCCGACGCCGACGCGAACTCCATCGCCATGATGGAGGCCGCCGGCAAGGTGAGCACCGGCCTGGTGACCTTTGCCGCCCGCAACAGCGATTTCGACGGCCACAAGATCAAAAAGGGCGATATCATGGCCATGGAGAACGGTAAGATCGTGAACATCGGTTCCGACATCACCAAGACCACCTACCGCCTGGCCCGGAGCATGGTGAAAAAGGACACCAGCTTCATCACCCTGATCAGCGGCTGCGACGTGAGCGAGGAGGACGCCCAGCGTACCCTGGAGCTGGTGCAGGCCAAGGTGGGCGACGGCGTCGAGGTCACCCTGATCAACGGCGGCCAGCCGGTGTACTACTACATGATCAGCGTGGAGTGAGCCTGTTTTTCCACAAAGCGTTTCGCGGGGCCCCGGCAGTGCTGCCGGGGCCCCGCTTTTTGCGCGAAACGGCTTTTCCCCCAAACGAACCAGGGCCCCGGCAGTGCTGCCGGGGCCCTGGTTTGCGATCGTTTTCGGTTTACTCTTCGCCGGAGGCGGAAGAGGTGGTGGAGGAGGCGTCCAGCGCCTGCTGCCCCTCTTCGGCGGCGTCCATCACGCTGCCCATGGTGCGGCCCTCGTCCACGTTGCTGCCGGAGATGTACTCATAGCCGGTGGCAAGGCCCAGCTCCTCGGCGGCCACGGGCTTGTCCGGGCTGCGGAAGTGCTCGTTGAGGATGCGGGCGCAGTTCTCCCTGTCCACATAATAGACCCACTCGTGGCCGTTGATGTGGGCCGCGCCGCCGGGGGCCCGCACGATGTAGATGTTCTCCGGCTCCACCTTGAGCATGGTGCCGTAGAGGCCCCAAATGTCGGTGATGTCCAGGCTGGTGTTGATGTAGTGGGCGATGAGCTTGCAGGTGGTGTAGTAGTCCGCCAGGGTGTAGTCCTCCAAAAAGGTCTTGACCAGGGCGGCGTAGAAGTACTGCTGGGTCTCCAGCCGTTTATAGTCGGCGGTGGCGTAGTTGCGGTTGCGCAGGATCAGCTCGGCGGTGTCGCCGCTGATGAGGTGGGTGCCCTGCCGTGCCACCACGTCCTCCTTGCCGGTTTTCTTGTCTACGGTGATGATGTCCCAGGGCACGTACATCTCGATGCCGCCCATGTTGTTCAGCATGGTCTTGAAGGCGTCCATGTCGATGGTGACATAGTCGTCCACCGGCAGCCTGAACAGCTCATAGAGCATGTTGGCGATGTTGTTGATCAGGTTCTCCTGGTCCGGGCCGTTGGCGTAGACCTCGTTGATCTTGCCGTAGATGGCCTTGTGCCCGTCGCCCATGTCCTCGCCGTAGTAGGCGTCGCGGGGGATCTGGAAGGCGTTGACGGTGCCCGCGTCCCGGTCGATCTGCAGGTAGAGGATCACGTCGGTGTTGCCCTTGCCCTCGGCGTAGTCCCGGTCGGTGTCGTAGTCGATGCCCAGCAAAAGCAGGTTGTAGGTGCGGTCGCCCTCCGCTTCCAGGTCCGGGTCCTTGACCTGGTTCAGCTGGCCGGCCTCGCCCTCGTCCAGCGCCGGCGCCACCTGGCTGTACAGGTACCACACAACGCCGCAGGCGGCCAGCAGCACCACCGCCAGCACCACCAGCGCCAGCTTGATGGCCCGGGTCTTGTTGATCGGTTTTTTCAAAGGGTCTTTCCCTCGCTTTCCTTTTTTCGGCGGCCCGGGTGAGCGGGCCAAAAGATGTCAAAAGGGTTACAAGGGAATTATACCGCATTTTCGCCAAAATGGGAGCGTTTTTTGCCATTTTCGCCCATTGGCACAAAAGCGTACACGCATTTTCTCGGTTTTTGCCAGATTTTACAGGGATCTTGCCCCTTTTTTCCCTGCGGTCCCCGGCAAAAAGCGAGCGGCCCCGGGCCCGGACGCGCCGGGGCCGGGGCCGCCCGAAAGGAAGCGGGTCAGCCGGTGGTGGAGATGGTGGTGCCGGGGTAGTAGTGGGCCAGGATATCCGCGTAGCCCCAGCCGTTGGCGGCGTAGCCCCAGGCGCCCATCTGGCTCATGCCGCAGCCGTGGCCGTAGCCCCAGACGGTGAAGGTGAAGGCCTCGCTGCCCGCATCGTAGGCGACGTCGAAGGCGGCGGAGCGCAGGGTCTTGCCGTTGACGTTGTTCAGCACGCTCTCCCGCAGCTGGCGGCCGGTGGTGGTGGCGGTGCCCACCCGGATGCTGGTGACGTAGCCGCTGGAATTCTTGACGATGTCGCCAAACCAGGTGGAGGGGTCGTCGCTGTAGGCATAGAGGTCCACGCCCAGGCGCTCCTGGGCGCGGGCGGCCACCTCGCTGGCGTAGTAGACCCGGGTGCTCTGCCAGTTGGAGGCATAGTCCTTGTCGTAGGGGCTTTCCACATTGATGAGGTAGGGCCGCGCGCCGCCCCACACCTCCTGGCTGGAGTTGGTGCCGAAGGCCGCGGAGGCAAAGTAGGGGGTGAAGGCGACGCTGCCGTTGTAGGTGAGGATCTGGCCGGCCACCTCCCGGGCGGCGGCGCGGATGGTCTCGTTGGGCTCGCGGCCCGCCACGCTGGGCGCGCCCTCCTGGCTGAGGATCCAGCTGTGAGCCGCCACGATCTGGGCCTTGTAGGCCTCGTAGGGGGCGTTCGCCCCCAGCTCGTTGCGGGCGATCATGGCCAGGCACTCCACCAGGTCCATCTCCCGACGCACCCCGTTCATGGTCACGGTGATGGTGCCGGAGGAGGCAGGGGT
>DXAC01000051.1 GCA_019117205.1 Candidatus Allofournierella merdigallinarum
GCGGCGGCGGGGCGGCGCCGCCGGTCTCCTTTTCCAACAGGCCCACTCCGTGCCAGAAATCCATGGCGCTCTGGGCGGCGGACACAGTCTTGAGCTTCAGGTCGTGGGCGATGGTCCTGGGGTCGGTGCAGCCGGTGGCCACGATGTACAGCGCCACCCGCACCTGGTCGCCGCCGGCGCGGGCCAGGTGATGGAACACCAGCTGCGGAACGGCCACGGCGTCGCCGCAGCTTGGATTCAGTCGATAGGTCATGCCAGGGGCAACTCCTTACTTGTTCAGCGCATAAAATATCAATTTAAACTATATCACAAAACAGCGGGATACGCCAGAGTTTTTCCGCCCGCTGTTTGACAAAGGCCACAGGGGATGATACCATGAAAAAAGAATATGTGTGAGACCGCAATGGCCCCGCCCCGCCGCCGCGGGCGCCGGGCCCCAAAACAGAGGACTGCAACATGAAGATCGCCATCGCCACCGACTCAAACAGCGGTATATTCGAGCGGCAGGCCCGCAAGATGGGCGTGCATGTGGTGCCCATGCCCTTTTCCGTGGACGGTATCTGGCTTTATGAGGGGGTGCAGCTCACCGCGCCGGACTTTTACAAGGCCCAGGCGTCGGGGGCGCAGATCACCACCAGCCAGCCCAGCCCGGCGGACGTCACCGCTTTGTGGGACAAGCTCCTGCAGGATCACGACGCCGTGATCTACATCCCCATGACCAGCGGACTGAGCGGCTCCTGTGCCGCCGCCTCCGCCCTGGCCGCCGACTACGACGGGCGGGTGCAGGTGGTGGACAACAAGCGCATCTCGCTGCCCCAGTATCAGTCGGTGCTGGACGCGAAGCGGCTGGTCAAGCAGGGGCTCACCGCCGTGCAGATCAAGGCCCGGCTGGAGGAGCACGCCCTGGACGCCAGCATCTACATCACCTGCGACGACCTGAAATACCTGAAAAAGGGCGGGCGCATCACCCCGGCGGCCGCCGCCATCGGCACGGTGCTGAACATCAAGCCGGTGCTTCAGATCCAGGGCGGGCGCATCGACGCTTTCGCCAAGGTGCGGGGCAGCCAGCAGGCCCGGGAAAGGATGCTGGAGGCCCTGGCCGCCGACATCACCGGCCGCTTCGCGGACATGCCGCTGCACATCGGCGTGGCATACAGCGGCGGGCCGGAGGTGGGCCAGAAGTGGCAGAAATTCGTCCAGAGCCGCTTTCCCCGCTGCCGGGTACACGCGGCGCCCCTCTCCCTGAGCATCGCCTGCCACACCGGCCCCGGCGCGGTGGGCGTGGCCTGCTTCTATTATGAAAAGTAAAACAAAGGCCCGCGGCAGCGGGCCTTTGTTTTACTCCAGGATGTAGGCGTTCACGATCTCGCCGTAGTAGGCGGTGTGGAGATCCCGGTTGCGGCCGTGGAAGTCCGGCTCCACGCCCCGGGGGTGATATTTTGCCAGGATATCCGGCGGGATGGCGGCGGCGTCCTGATGCTGGCGGTAGATCACCCGACATTCCAGCGTCAGGGGCAGCTGGGCAATGGCGGGGGCGGCCACCGCCTGCCCGGGCACGGCGGTGAGCCCCGCCAGGGCAAGCTTGTCGCAGTCGCGGCCGGTGCGGGTGCCGCACAGGCCCAGAATCCCCCTGTCAAAGGGCCCCACCGGCACGTTCACGGTGAATTCGCCGCTCTCTTCCAGCAGCTGGTGGGTGAAGCGGTGGGTGCGGACAAAGGCCACGAACACCGGCCGGCCCCACTCCACGCCGATGGTGCCCCAGCCGATGGTCATGGTGTTGGTCCTGCCGCCGGCCCGGGTGGTCAGCAGAACGCCCGGGTCCAGGGCCTTTGCCACAACGCCGGCGTATTCCAGCGGGTCGATGCTCTTGCGGGTGTACATGGCGCAAAACCTCCTTTTGCAGCGCGGCTCATCCCTTACAGCATAATGCGCCGCCGCCCCGGTGTCAACCGGCTTTTCCGCCCGCCGGCGGCGGGCTTTCCTTGACAATCCGCCGGCTTCATGCTATACTTTGCCCGTATTGATTGTGTGCCTTGGGCCGCGGCCCGGCAGCAAAATCTGCTGAACAACTGGAGATGTCGTTATGGAAAGAATCAAGACCATCGAGACCCGGAACCTCTGCGAGAGCGCCAAGAACGGCGGCTGCGGCGAGTGCCAGACTTCCTGCCAGTCCGCCTGCAAGACCTCCTGCGGTGTTGCCAACCAGAAGTGCGAGAACGCCGACAAGTAAATTTTTGAACTTCCAGGAAAGCCGCCGAACAAAGCCGGCGCCGTTTTCTCACGGCGCCCCGGTGACCAAGGCGGCTTTTTTGTGCTCAAATTCGGAGGATACCATGACCCATCAATACCAGCTCAACGGCTACAACATCGTGCTGGACACCTGTTCCGGCGCCATCCACGTGGTGGACGAGGTGGCCTATGACCTCATCGCCGGCTATAAGACCGAGCCGGAGGAGGAACTCATCCGCCGGGTGTGCGAAAAATACAAACACCGGGCGGACGTCACCGAGGCGGAGGTGCGCACCTGCCTTGAGGACATCAAGGGCCTGGAGGCCGCCGGCAAGCTGTACAGCCCGGACACTTACGCCGACCTTGCCGGCCAGTTCAAGGGCAAGCGGGAGAACGTCATCAAGGCCATGTGCCTGCATGTGGCCCACACCTGTAACCTCAACTGCTCTTATTGCTTTGCCAGCCAGGGCAAGTACCACGGCGAGCGGGCGCTGATGAGCCTGGAGGTGGGCAAGCGGGCGCTGGACTTCCTCATCGAGAACTCCGGCAGCCGCCGCAACCTGGAGGTGGACTTCTTCGGCGGCGAGCCGCTGATGAACTGGCAGGTGGTCAAGGACCTGGTGGCCTACGCCCGCCAGCGCGAGAAGGAGTGCGGCAAGCACTTCCGCTTCACACTCACCACCAACGGCATGCTCATCGACGACGACGTGATCGACTTTGCCAACCGTGAGATGAACAACGTGGTCCTGAGCCTGGACGGCCGCAGGGAGATCCACGACCGGCTGCGGGTGGACTACGCCGGCAACGGCAGCTACGACCGCATCGTGCCAAAATTCCAGGAGTTCGTCCGCCGCCGGGGCGACAAGGAGTACTACATGCGTGGCACCTTCACCCACGCCAACCCCGACTTCACCAAGGACGTGTTCCACATGGCGGACCTCGGCTTCGACCGGCTGAGCATGGAGCCGGTGGTCTGCGCCCCGGACGACCCCGCCGCCCTCACCGACGAGGACATCCAGGTGGTGCTGAAAGAGTACGAGAAGCTGGCCATCGAGATGATCGAGCGCAAAAAGGCGGGCAAGCCCTTTGTGTTCTACCACTACATGCTGGACCTCACCGGCGGCCCCTGCATCTACAAGCGCCTGTCCGGCTGCGGCAGCGGCACCGAGTACGTGGCGGTCACCCCCTGGGGCGACCTCTACCCCTGCCATCAGTTCGTGGGGGAGGAGGCCTACAAGCTGGGCGACATCTGGCAGGGGGTGACCAACGAGGCGGTGCGGGAGGAATTCCGCGGCTGCAACGCCTATTCCCGCCCCGACTGCCGGGACTGCTGGGCCCGCCTCTACTGCTCCGGCGGCTGCGCCGCCAACGCCTACCACGCCACCGGCAGCATCGGCGGGGTGTACAAGCAGGGGTGCGAGCTGTTCAAAAAGCGTATCGAGTGCGCCATCATGCTTCAGATCGCCCTGGGAGAGCTGGGATGAAAACGCCCATCTGCGACTTTGTGGCCGCCTACGAGCAAAGCGGCGCCGCCCGGCTGCACATGCCTGGCCACAAGGGCAGGGGCCCCTTGGGCTGTGAGGGCCGGGACATCACCGAAATAGCGGGAGCCGACAGCCTCTACGAGGCGGGCGGCATCATCGCCGAGAGCGAGCGAAACGCCGCCGCCCTGTTCGGCGCGGCCCGCACTTTCTACTCCGCCGGCGGCTCCAGCCAGTGCGTGGGGGCCATGCTCTGCCTGGCGCTGCAAAAGAGCAAGAGCCGGGTGGTGCTGGCCGCCCGCAACGCCCACAAGTCCTTTGTACAGGCGGCGGGGCTGCTGGGCGCGGATGTGCGCTGGCTCTGGCCCCGGCCCTACTCGCTGCTGGCCTGCCCGGTGACCCCCGAGGGGCTGGAAAACGCCCTGGCCGCCCTGCCGGAGGCGCCGGCGGCGGTGTACGTCACCAGCCCGGACTATCTGGGTGACCTGCAGCCGGTGGCGGAACTGGCAAAGGTCTGCCACGCCCGCGGGGTGCCCCTTTTGGTGGACAACGCCCACGGAGCCTACCTCCACTTCCTGCCCGCCCCCGTCCACCCGCTGGACGAGGGGGCGGACCTGTGCTGTGACTCCGCCCACAAGACCCTGCCGGTGCTCACCGGCGGGGCCTATCTCCACCTGGGCCGGGGCTTTGCGGCAAAGGAGGGGGAGGTGCGCGCGGCGCTGGCCCTGTTCGGCTCCACCAGCCCCTCCTATCTCATTTTGCAGTCGCTGGACGCCTGCAACCGCTACCTGGCCGACGAGGCCCGGCCCAAGCTGGCCGCCTGCGTCCGGGCGGTGGCGAAGCTGAAAGCGGACCTTGCGGCCCAGGGGTGGGCCGTGGAAAAAAGCGAGCCCCTGAAAGTGACCCTGCGGGCTTCGGAACGCCGCTGGCGGGGAGACGCACTGGCGGACCTGCTGCGCCGAAAGGGCGCGGAGTGCGAATACGCCGACCCGAACCACCTGGTGCTGATGGTCAGCCCCCAGAACGCCCCCCAAGACCTGGAGCGGGTGCGCGCCGCCCTGGCGGCGGCGGGGCAGGGGAGCCGGGCGCCCCAGGCGCCGCCCCCCATGGAGCCGCCCCGGCGGGCCATGTCCATCCGCGAAGCACTGCTGGCCGCCTCCGAGGAGCTGCCGGTGGAGCAGGCGGCGGGCCGGGTCTGCGCCGCCCCCACGGTGGGCTGCCCCCCGGCGGTGCCGGTGGTGGTCAGCGGCGAGGTGATACGCCCGGACGCCGCGGCGGTGTTCGATCACTACGGCATCCGAACGGTGCGGGTGGTCCGCTGAAACAAAATAACGAAGCGCCCCTGGAGGCCAGCTGGGTGTTTTGCGGGTGGGGGCCAGCATCACGGTGGGCTCCCGCTTTTTGCCCGGCTATGTAAAGACCTTTCTTTCCCAGCATCCCGGCCTGGAGATCCGCGCCCAGATCGCCCCCACCGAGGCCCTCAGCAGCAAGATCATGGCCAACGAGCTGGACTTTGCGCTGGTGGAGGGGGTGCCCCGGCACCCGTCGCTGGTGAGCGAGGACTACATGGAGGACCATCTGGCGGTGATCTGCCCGGCGGGCGGGCCGTTCCACCAGGGCGAGACCATCACCGTGGAGCAGTTCCGCGCCCAGCGCTTTCTCTTGCGGGAAAAGGGCAGCGGCACCCGGGAGGAGTTCGACCGTGCCACAGAGCAGGCGGGTTTTTCCATCGTGCCCGCCTGGGAGGCCATGTCCACCACGGCGCTGGTGAACGGGGTCATCGAGGGGCTGGGCGTTTCGGTGCTGCCCCAGCGGCTCATCGTGGGCGCGGTGGAGCGGGGGCTGGCAGCCTCGGTGAAGGTGGAGGGGCTGGACTTCTGCCGCCAGTTCCGCATCGTCTGCCACAAGGACAAATTCCTGCCGGCGGTGGCCCGGGCATTTCTGGAGCACTGCCGCGATTTTGATCAAAACTATCCGCTGCCCCGGTTCAACGGCCTGTATTGAGGGTTGACAAATTTGCTCTACAAATATAGAATGAAAATGGAACTACATTTGTAGAGCAAAGGAGGGCTTCCTGTGGACAAGACCATCCGCCGTTTGCCGGACGCCGAGCTGGAAGTGATGCAGGCCGTTTGGGCCTGCGAAGCGCCAGTGGCCCGGGCGGACATCGACGCGAAGCTGAAAGATACCCACCCCATGGCCCTGACCACCCTGCTCACGGTGCTCACCCGCCTGGCGGACAAGGGCTTCATCCGCATTGAAAAGCAGGGCCGAAGCGCCCGCTACATCCCGCTGGTGCGCCGGGAGGAGTATCTGGCCCAGCAGAGCCGCCGTTTTCTGGATAAACTCTGCGGCGGCAGCCTGCCCGCCTTTGCCGCCGCCTTGTGCGACAGCGGCCTGAGCCGCCAGGAGCTGGCCGAGCTGCGCCGCCTGCTGGAAAGGGACGAGCTATGAGCACGGAACTGTTGATGAGGGGGCTGTTCGCCCTGCTCATGGGCGGGGGCTTTTGCTGGGCGATCTATCGGCACAAAAATATGGAGGACGCCTTTGACCCGGAGCAAAAGCACCAGCGGTACCTGCCCCTTGTTTCGGGCATCGTGCTGCCGGTGTTCGTTTCCCTCACCGCCGTGGTGATGCTCGTCGTCCGCCCCGCGGGGGTGGAGGAGTCGCTGCTGGCGATGTTCTTCAGCCTGTTTTTGCACATCAGCGTCTACTATCTTTTGCTGCTGGCGCTGCTGCCCTTTCTGCGCCGGCACTTCAGCGCCGCCGCCTGCGCGGCCCTGTGGCTCATCCCCAATTACCTCTACCTCACCCAGCAGAACTACATGGAATTGCCCGCCCCGGCGCTGACGATCCGCCTGCCCGGAAACACGGCGGGGCTGCTGCTGGCGGTGTGGGCGGCAGGCGCGGCGGCGGTGATGCTTTTCAAGGTCGTCTCCCACCTGCATTTTCGCCGGCAGGTGCTGGTCCCCGCCCGGCCGGAGGAGGACCCGGCGGTGCTGGCGGTCTGGCAGGCGGAGGTGGAGACCGCCCGCTTTCAAAAGCCCAAATTCCGCCTGGTGCGCTCGCCCGCAGTGGTCACGCCCCTCTCCGTCGGCCTTTTTGAGCGCACCACCCGGGTGGTGCTGCCCGAAAAGGCGTACAGCCCGGAGGAACTGGCCCTTATCTTCCGCCATGAACTGATCCACATCGGCCGGCAGGACGCCTGGTCCAAGTTCTTTCTGGCTTTCTGCGCCGCCATGTGCTGGTTTGATCCCCTGATGTGGCTGGCCATGGGCCGCAGCGCCGACGACCTGGAGCTCTCCTGCGACGAGGCGGTGCTGCAAAACGAGAGCGACCAGCGCCGCCGCCAGTATGCCGACCTGCTGCTCACCACCGCGGGGGACGGGCGGGGCTTCACCACCTGCCTGTCGCCGGGGGCAAAGGCTCTGCGCTATCGGCTGAAAAGCGTGGTGAAGCCGGCAAAAAAGTTCACCGGCGGGGTGCTGGTGGGGGCGGTGTTCTTCGTGCTGTGCATGACCAGCGGCTACGTCACCCTGGCCTTTGACGCCGGCACGGGCGCCGATGTGCTCTTCGACGGGCAGGACCCGGCGGTCTGCGCCATCTCCAGTGCGCGGAACTGGAACAGCGAGGACCAGGAGGAGCTGCTCTGCCTGGACGAACAGGGCTTTATCGACTTTCTGGCCGCCCTGCCCCTGGACCAGCTGGCCGGCAACTACTCGTATGACGACGGCCCGCGGGAGACCATCCTGATCTGGGACACCCCCCAAGGCGTTTTGTCCACTGTGTTCTACGAAAAGGCCATCAAGGTGGTGCCCCTTTACGACGAGCGCATGGAGTCTGCCTGGTACGCCGTGCCCGGCGGGATGGACTGGGGGCGGTTCGACGCCTTTTTCGAGCCCCGGCCCGCGCTGGACATCGTGTTCGAGGATGAAAGCGGCCGGCGCTTGGCGGACGTTGGCGCCAGCCTGTGGTATCTGGAACAGAACGGCGTGGTGCTGGAAAACCGCGCCGGCGAGCAGGAGGAGGACGTGAGCGGCCTTTTTGGCTATGAGGAGGCCGTGCGGATGCGCCTTTCCTTTTCGCTGCCCGTGCGGGAGTGTACCGTCACCGTGGAGCCGGAAAACGGCACGCCCCACACTTTGTCCCCGGCGGCGGGGGAGGCGCTGCCCCGGGCGGAGGGCGCCGCCCTCTACCGGGTACGGGCCACGCTGGCGGGCCGGGCGGGGGATCACAACGCCGAGTTTCGCTTCACCGTGGGCGGCGAGGAAACATAAAAGACAGCAAAATGGCCCCGGCCCGCCGTGCGATCGGCGGGCCGGGGCCATTTTGCGGCGTCCGGGCGGGCGCGGTTCACAGCAGCTCGCCATAGCGCCGGACGAAAAGCGCCTTTGCCCCGGTGACCAGCGCCATGTAGCCCAGCAGCAGCGCCGCCAGGAACAGGAAATACACCGGCGGCAGGGGGGTGAAGTCCAGCGCCGGGGCCAGCGGGGAAAAGGGCAGGGCGGTGACCAGGGCGATGCCCGCGGCGGTGAGCGCCGCCACCGGGGCGGAGGCGCGGCTTTGCACAAAGGGCAGCCTGGAGGTGCGAAGCATGTGGATCACCAGGGTCTGGGTCCACATGGACTCCACGAACCAGCCGGTCTGGAACACCGAGACGTACAGCGCCCTGGCCGCGGGGTCGGCCAGCCCATGGTAAAGGACGCCGCCGGTGAACAGCGGGCAGACCACAAAGTAGAGCAGCAGGTAGGCGGCGATGTCGAACACCGAGCTGGTGGGCCCCAGCCACAGCATGAACCGGCTGATGCCCGAAGCGCTCCACCGGCGGGGCTGGCGGAGGAATTCCGGGTCCACCCTGTCCCAGGACATGGCGGTGCAGCACAGGTCGTAGATCAGGTTCAGCAGGATCAGATGGATGGACTCCATGGGCAGAAAGGGCAGAAAGGCGCTGGCCGCCAGCACCGAGAACATGTTGCCGAAGTTGGAGGAGGCGGTCATCTTGATGTATTTGATCATGTTGGCGTAGGTGCGCCGCCCCTCCAGCACGCCCTGCTCCAGCACCCCCAGGTCCTTTTCCAGCAGCACCACCGAGGCGGCCTCCCGGGCCACGTCCACCGCCGTGTCCACCGACACGCCCACGTCGGCGGCCCGCATGGCGGCTGCGTCGTTGATGCCGTCGCCCAGGTAGCCCACGCAGTGGCCCGCCTGGCGCAAAAGCCGCACCACCCGGGCTTTCTGGGCGGGGGAGAGCTTGGCGAACACGGTGACCTCCCGGACCAGGCCGGCCAGGGCGTCGTCGTCCAGCGCTTCCAGCTGCTCGCCGCACACCACGCGCCCGGCATCCAGCCCCACCTGGCCGCAGACGGCACGGGCCACCCGCTCGTTGTCGCCGGTGAGCACCTTGACCGTCACCCCCTGCTCCGCCAGCGCCCGCACGGCGCTTTTTGCCGACTCCTTGGGCGGGTCCAGAAAGGCCAGAAAGCCGATGAGCACCATCTCCGACTCGTCCGCCGACGAGAAATGCCCCACCGGCGCCGGGTCGGTCTTCTGGGCCACCGCGATCACCCGCATACCGCGGGCGTTGAGCGCTTCCGCCCGGTCCAGCGCCTGCCGGCGCACCTGCGCGGTGAGGGGGATCACCCGGCCGCCCCGCTCGGCAAAGGCGCAGCAGGCCAGCATCTCCTCCACCGCGCCCTTGGTGACCAGCTGGGTCTTGCCGCGCTCGTCCCGCACCACCACGCTCATCCGCCGCCGCTCGAAGTCGAAGGGGATCTCGTCCACCTTGGCGTAGCGGCGGACGAGCTCGTCCGCGCCCAGCGCCTGCTGCCGGCGGATCACCGCCAGGTCGATGAGGTTCTTCAGCCCGGTCTCAAACCAGCTGTTCAAAAAGGCGTGGCGCAGCACCCGGTCGTCCTCCTCGCCGTCCAGGTTCAGGTGGTATTCCAGCGCCACCTCGTCCCGGGTCAGGGTGCCCGTCTTGTCGGTACACAGAATGTCCATGGCCCCCAGGTCCTGGATGGAATTCAGGCTTTTCACGATCACCTTGCGCCGGCTCATGGCAAGGGCGCCCCGGGCCAGGGAGGTGGTCACGATCATGGGCAGCACCTCGGGGGTCAGCCCCACCGCCACCGAGATGGCGAACAGCGCCGCCTGCAGCCAGTCGCCCTTGGTGAAGCCGTTGACAAAGAGCACCACCGGCACCATCACCAGCATGAAGCGGATGAGCACCCAGGAGACGGCGCTCACCCCCTTTTCAAAGGTGCTTTTGGGGGGCTTTGCGTTCAGCTCTTTCGCCAGCTCGCCCAGCAGGGTGTCGCCGCCCACCGCCACCACCAGCGCCCGGGCGCTGCCACTGATCACGCTGCTGCCCAGAAAGGCCAGGTCCTGCCGGTCGGTGAGGCTGCCCTCCGGCGCGGGGGCGCCGCTTTTTTCCACCGGCTCGCTCTCGCCGGTCAGCGCCGACTGGCTCACGAACAGGTCCCGCGCTTCGAGGATACGCAGGTCGGCGGGGATCATGTCCCCGGCGCACAGATGCACCAGGTCCCCCACCGCGATCTCCTCCAGGGGGATCTCCCTTTTTTCGCCCGCCCGCTCTACACAAGCGGTGGTGTGGAGCATCCCGCTCAGCCGCGCCGCCACGTTGCCGCTGCGGGTCTCCTGCACAAAGCGCAGCACCCCCGCCACCAGCACCATGGCGGCGATGATGAGCACGGTGGCCCAGCTCTTGTCGCCCGGCGCGGCAAACACCACCTCGGTGAACACCGAGACCAGTGCCAGGGCCAGCAGCACCACGGTGAACGGGTTGATAAAGGCGGAAAACAGCCGCCGCGCCAGCGGCGTGGGGCCCTTGCCGGGCAGCAGGTTCTCGCCGTATTCCTGCCGCCGGAGGCGCGCAAGCTCCTCCGTGAGCCCGCTTTCCGGCGTGCCCAGCTCTTCCAAAAGGGCCGCGCTGTGCCGGGCGGCTGCCCGGAGCAGCCGCTGCCGCCCGGTCTCCCGGGCGCTGCCGGCGGCCGGCGCCGCCCGGCGATGGGATTTAAAAAAACGTTTCATCGCATTGTACCTCCTTAGAATCGTGTGGTCCCGGTTCGGTCCGCAAGGGTACAGTGCGCGAAGAGGAAAAGGCGCGTCAGCGCCGCAGCCGCCCGCCGCCGCGCCGATGGGCGCGGGCGGCGGAACAGGGGGATGCGGCCGGTCGGGCGCCTGGCCCTCCTGCGCCGGTACTGCCTGCTGCGTCCATCGTGTTCACCTCGCTTTTCCTGATATGTCCAAGGCGCATGGCCGGCAAAAACCGGCCCGCGCCCCCCAAAAAGGGCAAAAAAAGGCCACCGCCCGCGAAGAGCTCCCGCTCCGCGAAAGGCGATGGCGGCCGGATCGGCGCAAAGGGTCAGCGCCGGGGGCGTGCGCGCCCCCTGCGATATCCGGGCCATCGCAGGGTGTTTTCAGTGTGACTGGGGCCCTGTTCCATGGCGCGCGCCTCCTCTCAAAAAAAGATCCCGTGTGCCGGCAGGGCACACGGGATCGAACACCGCGCAGATCCGTGTGAGCTTTGACACTGCCGGGCGGTGAAGCTGTGTTATGGTGCGCCTTGTCTTCGACGCACCCTGTTCAAACCAACTCATGGTGTCTCCACCATTTCGCGGCAACAGCCCATATCCCGGCAGGAGCCTTACCTACCGAACATAGACCACGATACCACGGCGGTGACCTTTTGTCAACCCCCGGGCGGGGCGGGGGAAAAGACTGACTTTTAGTAAAAATTTAGTAAAAAACATTGACTTGTGTCAAAGCCCCGGTATAATGAAGACAGAAAGACCGCACAACGCGAAAGGAGAGCGCCAGCATGGCAACGATCAAGGATGTGGCCCAGGCCGCGCAGGTGTCCGCCGCCGCCGTGTCCCGGGTGCTCAACAAGGACGACAACATCTCGGTGAGCCCGGAGGTGCGCGCCCGCATCTTCCAGGCGGCCCACGCGCTTGGCTATGTCTCTCCCCGGCAGCGGCGGGCGGCGGAATACAAGACCCATCTGGTGATCGGCGTGGCCGACTGGCGCATCCTCCGGCCGGACCGTCACAACGTCCGCCTTTCCACCCTGTCCTGCCTGGTGCAGATGATGACCGACCGGTACGAGGTCACCTTTGTGCGGCTGGCGTTCGGCCAGCCCCAGAAAGTGGACGGCATCATCGCCCTGGGGGTGTTCAGCGAGGAGGAAACGGACTTTTTGCGCTCGCTGTCCTTTGCCATTGTCTTTGTCAACGCCGGCCAGCAGAGCTACGAGTTCGACCAGGTGCAGGTGGACTTCGACCGGGGCCAGGAGCAGATGGTCTCCTACCTGCTGGACCACAAGCGCTACACCGGCATCGGCTACATCGGCGGCATCTACGACGGGCCGGGCGGGCGCATCGGCGTACACCGGGCCCAGGCGCTGCGCCGGCTGCTGGAAAAGCGGGGCCTGTACGACCAGCGGCTGTTCCACATCGGCGAGATCAGCCGGGAAAGCGGCTACGCCCTGGCCCGCAGGGCCATCGAGGAGGGCACCCTGGCAGAGGCCATGCTGCTGGGCAGCGACGAGGTGGCCGAGGGTGCGCTGGAGGCTTTCCAGGAGCAGGGGGTACGCATCCCCAAGGACGTGGCGGTGATCATCTACCAGGACATCCAGACCCTGGAGAGCAAATGGCCCACCGGCACCTGCCTGGAGATGTATCCGGACTACGTGTGGGAGCACGCGCTGGAGCTGCTCTTCGGCCGGCTCAGCGGCAAGCGCAGCCAGGCGGTCACCGTGATGGTGCCCACCCACCTGAAGATCGGGGATACCGCGTGAGATTGTGAGGGGAACGCCCCTTTGCAATAAAAAGCAGACGCAAAACGGACAAAAAGCAGACATTTAGGAGGAGTTCGACATGAAAAAAGTTCTTTCTCTGCTGCTGGCGGGCGTGATGTGCGCCGGGCTGCTGGCCGGCTGCGGCCAGACCACCCCCTCCAGCACCGCCGCCCCCGGCTCCACCGCCGGCTCCGGCGACTCCACTCCGGCCAATAAGACCATCGACACGCTGCGGGTGGCGTTCGTGCCCTCCCGCGAGCCGGACGAGATCATCACCGCCACCGAGCCCCTGAAGCAGCTGCTCACCGACGAGCTGGCGAAGCTGGGCTATGACGTGGGCGAGGTGGACATCACCGTGGGCACCAGCTACGAGGCCGTGGGCGAGGCCCTGTCCGCCGGCACCGCCGACGTGGGCCTGATCCCCGGCGGCACCTACGTGCTGTACGACGACGGCTGCGATGTGCTGCTCACCGCCACCCGCGACGGCCTGTCCATCGACTCGGACAACGCCAAAGACTGGAACGACAACGCCCCCACCGAGCCCACCACCGAGCAGGTCACCGGCTACCGCGCTTTGATGATCGCCGGCCCCTCGGAAAAGGGCAAGGCCCTGGCCGCCAAGGTCAACGCCGGCGAGGCCCTGACCTGGGAGGACGTGAGCGGCGCCAACTGGAGCGTTGCCAACTCCTCCTCTCCCGCCGGGTACATCTACCCCTCCCTGTGGCTGCAGGAGAACTTCGACAAGAACATCACCGAGCTGCCCCATGCGGTGCAGTCTGACTCCTACGGCAGCGCCTTTGCCCGTCTGGCTTCCGGCCAGGTGGACGTGCTGTGCACCTACGCCGACGCCCGCCGCGACTATGTGGACGAGTGGACCGGCGAGTACGGCATGACCAACAGCATCTGGGATGACACCGCCGTGGTGGGTGTCACCCCCGCCATCTACAACGATACCATCAGCGTCAGCAAGACCTCTCCCATCATGGACGACGACTTCAAGGCTGCCCTGTCCGAAGCTTTCATCAACATCGGCAACACCGAGGAGGGCAAGGAGGTTATTGCCATCTACAGCCACAACGGCTATCTGCCCGCCCAGTCCTCCGACTACGACTCCGAGCGGGCCGCCCAGGAGATGATCCAGTCTCTGAACAGCGCGGGCTAAAACAATCCAGCAAGGACCAAAAACGAGGGAGGGAGGCCGCGGCTTTCCTCCCTCGTTTGGAATGGAGATCATACAATGATAGAATTCAAAGAGGTAGAAAAACGCTATCCCAATGGATATGAGGCTCTGCGGCATATCAACCTGACCATTGACCAGGGTGAGTTCGTGGCCATTATCGGTCTGTCCGGCGCAGGCAAGTCCACTCTGATTCGCACCATCAACCGGATGCACGACATCACCCAGGGGACCCTGACGGTGGACGGCACCGACGTCATGTCCCTCCACGGGAAGAGTCTGCGAAAATTCCGGCGGAAGATCGGCATGATCTTCCAGTCCTTTAACCTGATCACCCGGACCACTGTCATCAAGAACGTGCTCACCGCCTTTGTCCCGGCCCTGCCCTGGTGGCGGGCGACACTTGGCATCTTCACAAAGGCGGAGAAGATGAAGGCCCTGGAGGCACTGGACCAGATGGGAATTCTGGACAAGGCCTTTGTCCGGGCGGACCAGCTCTCCGGCGGCCAGCAGCAGCGGGTGGCTCTGGCCCGGACCCTGGCCCAGGACCCCCAGATCATCTTGGCAGACGAGCCGGTGGCCTCCCTGGACCCGGTGACCGCCAAGCAGGTTATGGATGACTTCCAGCGGATCAACCGGGAGATGCACATCACAGTCCTCATCAACATCCACCACGTGGAGCTGGCGCTCCAGTATGCCACCCGGGTGGTGGGCATCCGGGCCGGTGAGATCGTCTACGACGGCCCGGCGGACCAGGTGGATCAGGAGGTGCTGGACGTCATCTACCAGGGGAAACAGGAGGAGTCGGCATGAGCGTATATGATAAGATATTCCCGCCCAAGCTGATCACCCTTCCCAACGGGAAACAGGTATCCAAGCCCCGCTCCCGGGCACCCCTGGCAGCAGTCATTCTGGTGGCCATGACGGCCCTCTCGGTAGAGGTCACTGGTTTTGATATGGGCGTTCTCGTCAGCCGGATCCGGGAGTTCTTTGTGATCCTGGGGGAGATGATCCCGCCGCAGTGGGACTATATGTCCCAGATCTGGCAGCCCCTGTTCGATACCATCAAGATGTCCCTGCTGGGCTCCTTCATCGGCTCCATCCTGGTGGTACCCTTTGCCATGCTGGCTTCCACCAACATCATTCACAGCCGAGTGATTGTGGCGGCCATGCGCCTGTTGTTGAGCATCATCCGTACTTTGCCTACCCTGGTCTCCGCCCTGATCGCTACCTACATTTTCGGCCTGGGTACCCTGGCGGGCACCACAGCCATCGCCATCTTTACCTTCGCTTACATCGGCAAGATTCTCTATGAAGAGATCGAGACCGTGGACATGGGACCTTTTGAAGCTATGGAGGCTATGGGGGCTACCAAGGTGCGCTCCTTTATCAGCGCCATCGTGCCCCAGGTGCTGCCCTCCTACCTCTCCAACTGCCTGTTCTGTTTTGAGGGCAACGTGCGCTACGCTTCCATTTTGGGGTATGTGGGCGCCGGAGGCCTGGGCCTGATCCTGAATGAGAAGATCGGCTGGCGGGAGTATGCCAGCG
>DXAC01000052.1 GCA_019117205.1 Candidatus Allofournierella merdigallinarum
TACTACCCCAGCGACAAGCTGCACATCGGCCACAGCTACACCACCGTGGCCTGCGACGCGCTGGCCCGCTTCAAGCGGATGCAGGGCAAAAAGGTGATGTTCCTCACCGGCACCGACGAGCACGGCCAGAAGATCCAGGACAAGGCCGCCGCCGCGGGGGTGACCCCCAAAGCCTATGTGGACACCATCGTGGAGGGCGCGGGCGGCGTGAAAGACCTGTGGAAGCTGATGAACATCAGCTACGACCGGTTCATCCGCACCACCGACGACTACCACCTGGAGAGCTGCCAGAAAATTTTCCAAAAGCTCTACGACCAGGGGGACATCTACAAGAGCGTCTACAAGGGCCACTACTGCAAGCCCTGTGAGAGCTTCTGGACCGACAGCCAGCTGAAAGACGGCAAATGCCCCGACTGCGGCGGCGAGGTGTACGAGGCCGAGGAGGAGGCTTACTTCTTCAAGACCGGCAAATACGCCGACCGGCTGCTGCAATACTACGAGGATCACCCCGCTTTCATCCAGCCGGAGAGC
This sequence comes from Candidatus Allofournierella merdigallinarum, assembly GCA_019117205.1. Classification (GTDB taxonomy): domain Bacteria; phylum Bacillota; class Clostridia; order Oscillospirales; family Ruminococcaceae; genus Allofournierella_A; species Allofournierella_A merdigallinarum. The sequence continues at coordinate 532 of DXAC01000052.1, forward strand.
CGCAAAAACGAGATGATCGCTTTCATCAACCAGGGCTTGCAGGACACCTGCGTCTCCCGCACCTCGGTGGCCTGGGGCATCCCGGTGCCCTTTGACCCGAAGCACACCATGTACGTGTGGGTGGACGCCCTGTCCAACTACATCACCGCCCTGGGCTACGGCAACGGCACCTACAACGACTACGACACGTTCTGGCCCGCCGACCTGCACATGATCGGCAAGGAGATTTTGCGTTTCCACACCATCCTCTGGCCCGCCATGCTCATGGCCCTGGACCTGCCCCTGCCCGAGCGGGTGTTCGGCCACGGGTGGCTGCTGCTGGACGGCGGCAAGATGAGCAAGTCCAAGGGCAACGTGGTGGACCCGGTGGTGCTGTGCGAGCGGTACAGCGTGGACGCCATCCGCTACTTCCTGCTCCGGGAGATCCCCTTTGGCAACGACGGCATGTTCTCCAACGAGGCGCTGATCGCCCGCATCAACTCCGATCTGGCCAACGACCTGGGCAACCTGCTCAGCCGCACGGTGGCCATGGTGGAAAAATATTTTGGCGGCACCCTGCCCGCCGGGCGGCAGGCTGGCGATTTTGACCAGGACCTCATCAAGACCGTGAGCGAGATGCCCAAAAAGGCCGCCGCCTGCATGGACGACCTGCTCATCCCCCAGGCGCTGCAGGAGATCTTCAAGGCCATCCAGCGGGCCAACAAGTACATCGACGAGACCGCCCCCTGGGCCCTGGCCAAGGACGAGGCCAACCGGGACCGGCTGGCCATGGTGCTCTATAACCTGTGTGAGGCGCTGCGCTTCGCCGCAGTGCTGCTGGCGCCTTTCCTGCCGGACACCGCCGACAAGATGGCACAGCAGCTGGGCCTTGCCCCCGCCGAGCGCGCCTGGGCGGACCTGCGCTTTGGCGGCAAAGCGGACTACACCGTGCACAAGGGCGACGCCCTGTTCCCCCGCATCGACGCGGCGAAAGAGCTGGCCGAGCTGGCCGCCGCCCAGGAGGCGAAGCTGAAAGCCGCCGAACAGGCCGCTGAAAAAGCCGACAAGGCGCCCGCCACCCAGCCCGCGGCGGCGGAGGACATCCAGCATCAGCCCGAGATCGCCTTTGACGACTTCTGCAAGGTGGAGATGCGGGTGGCCCAGGTGCTCACCTGCGAGGCCCTGCCCGAGAGCCGCAAGCTGCTGAAGATGACCCTGTTCGACGGCGAGCGCGAGCGCACCATCCTCTCCGGCATCGCCAAGTGGTACAAGCCCCAGGACCTGATCGGCCGCAAGGTGGGCATCGTGGCGAACCTGGCCCCCCGCCCGATGATGAAAGGCAAATATGTCAGCGAGGGCATGGTGATGGCCGCCGACACCCCGGACGGAGGCGCTTCGGTGGTGTTCTTCCCCGACGACGTGCTGCCCGGCAGCGCCATCCACTGATGGCCGGCCCCATCTTCGACAGCCACGCCCACTACCTCAGCCGCCAGTTCGACGGCGACAGGCAGGCGCTTCTGGCCTGCCTGCCCGCCGCCGGAGTGGCAGGGGTGGTGGAGTGCGCCACCGACCTTGCCACCAGCAAAGCCGCCCTGGCCCTGGCCGCCGCCTGGCCCTTTATGTGGGCGGCGGCGGGCATCCACCCGGAGAGCCTCATCGAGGCCGACGCCTCCACCAACGCCGAATTTTCCGGCGACTGGAAAGCGGAGCTGGCCGCCATCGCCCCGCTGCTGGAAGCAGAAAAAGTGGTGGCGGTGGGTGAAATAGGCCTGGACTACCACTGGCCGGTGCCCAAAGACGCCCAGCTGGAGCTGTTCGAGGCTCAGCTGCGCCTGGCGCTGGAGCTGGACAAGCCGGTGATCATACACGACCGGGAGGCCCACGCCGACGTCTACGCCCTGCTGAAAAAATACCGCCCCAAAGGGGTGCTCCACTGCTTTTCCGGCGCGGCGGAGGACGCCGCCTGGCTCACCGCCCAGGGGCTGTACATCGGCTTTGGGGGCGCGGCCACCTTTAAGGGGGCCAAGCGGGCGGTGAAAGCCGCCGCCGCAGTGCCGCCGGACAAGCTGCTGGTGGAGACCGACTGCCCCTACATGGCCCCCGAGCCTTTCCGGGGCCGCCGGTGCGACTCGCGGCTCATCGCCCACACCGCCGCCTTTCTGGCCGAGGTGCGGGGGGAGGAGCCGGAACAGCTGCTCCAGACCACCTGCCGGAACGCAAAGGCCCTGTTCGGCCTTGGCTGAACCGCTTTTTTCGCGCCCGCCGGGCGCGCCACACTGAACACAAGGAGAGATCACCCATGAAAGCACGTCTTCCCAAACGCCGCGAGTATGTCATCAGCTTCCCCGAGGGCAGCGACGAGGCCCGCAACAATGAGGCCTGGGACAAGCTGAACCAGATCCTGGAGGACTACAAAAAGGCCCACAACGGAAACAGCGTCTACGAGCCCACTTTCATCCAGGACACCGAGGAGCAGGTGAAAGCCCTGCAGGCGGAGTACGGTTTCAACTACACCATTGAGGAAAAGTAAGCCGGGACAAAACAACGCCCTTTCCCGTTTTGGGGAAAGGGCGTTGCTTTGTTTTTCGGCTCACAGCAGCGTCTGGCCGTTGACCTCCAGCCGGAAAGCCAGCTGAAAGTACTCCGCCGCCTTGCGGCAGAGGAGCATCCGCTCCAGAAAAATTTCAAAGTAGTCCATCACCGGGCAGACGGCGGTGTCCAGCCGCAGGCGCAGGGTCAGGGTCTTTTGTTCCTTGTCCAGCTCCAGGTCCGAGCGCTCCACCGCCCAGTTCACCCGGTCGTGGATGTCGAAGCGGATGGTGTCGCGGCCCCGCACCCGGCTGCGGCGCACGTCGGTCTTGTCCGCCAAGATCAGCGCCGCCGCCACCTCGTTCACCGGATAGGCGGTGCCCTCGTCGTGGTTGCCGATGGCCGTTACCACCAGCGCCGTGTCGGCGGGGGGCATACCCATCTTGTCCAGGATGCGAAAGGCCATCACCGCGCCGCTTTGGGCGTGGTCCACCCGGTTCACCAGGTTGCCGATGTCGTGCATGTAGCCGGCGATGCGGGCCAGCTCCACCGTGCGCTCGTCCGCCCCCAGCTGTTCTAACAAATGACTGGCCACCGCCGCGCAGCGGGTCACATGGGCGAAAGAGTGCTCGGTAAAGCCCAGGGCGATCAGCGAGGCGTCCGCCTGGCGGATGTAGGTGTTGATCTCGTCGCTTTGGCGCACCATCTCATAGGTCACGGGCAGTTTGCACATAGCGTTCCTCCGTTGTTGGTCGTGGGGCCGGCGCCGGGGCCGGCTGCTCCCATTATACTCCTTTTGGGGGCAAAGGTAAAAGAAAGGATCTGTAAAATCTGCGCCGGGCGTTGCACATCCCGCCGCCGGCTGGTATAATAGCAGATACGCGGGCAGCCGCCCGCCAGAGCAACTTAGGATTTTAGGCTCGCCGCGCTTTTTAAAGGCGCGGTCACACCGCCGGAGCTGGCAGGGCCGGGCGGTCAAAATCTAACTGCCGGAGTGTGTAATCATGTCTACCCGCAAACTCGTCCGCTGCGGCCTGGTGGCCGCCCTCTACACGGCGCTGTGCCTGGCGCTGCAGCCCCTCTCTTTCGGGGCGGTGCAGATACGCTTTGCCGAGGCGCTGGTGCTGCTGCCGGTGTTCGGGCCGGAGTACATCGCCGCCGCCGTGCTGGGGTGCTTTTTGTCGAACCTTTTGGGCTCGGTGCTGCCGGATGTCATCTTCGGCACCCTGGCCACCGCCCTGGCCTGCCTGGTCACCTACAAGCTGCGTCATTTCCGGGTGCGGGGGCTGGCCCTGCCCGCGGCGCTGCCGCCCATCCTCTTCAACGCCCTCATCGTGGGGCCGGAGATCGCCATTTTCTTCTCCGACACCCCCGCCACCCTGCCGCTGATGGCCTGGAACGGCTTTACCGTCGCCCTGGGCGAAGTGGTGGCCTGCGGCGTGCTGGGGGTGGCGCTGGTGAAGCTCATCGAGACCAACGCCGCCCTGCGAAAACTGTTCATCGAATAAACCCGCGCAAAGGAGGCCCGCCATGAAGCCGCGCTGCCTGATCTGGGACTGGAACGGCACCCTGCTGGACGATTTGCAGCTGTGCCTTTCGCTGCTCAACGAGATGCTGGAGGAAAACGGCAGCCCCAACCGCTACGACACTGCCGCCTATCGGGAGATCTTCGGGTTCCCGGTGGTGGACTACTACCGGCGGGCGGGCCTTGACTTTGAAAAGCGCAGCTTCGAGGCGCTGGCGGCGGACTATGTGGCCCGCTACGACCCGGCAAGCCTTGCCTGCTCCCTGTGCCCCGGCGCGGCTGATGCTCTGGCCGCACTGAAATCCGCCGGGGTACGGCAGGTGATCCTGTCGGCCAGCGAGCTGGGCCTGCTGAAAAGCCAGGTGGAGCGCCTGGGCCTTGCCGGGTATTTCGACGAGCTGCTGGGCCAGGCCGACCACTACGGTCACGGCAAGCTGGAGACGGGCAGGGCGTGGATCGCCCGCCAGAACTTCGACCCGGCCGAAGCGGTGCTGGTGGGAGACACCCTCCACGACGCCCAGGTGGCCAGGGGCCTTGGCGCGAACTGTGTGCTCTGCGCCGCCGGCCACCAGAGCCGGGCGCGGCTGCTCACCGCGGGGGTGCCGGTGATCGGCACCCTGGCCGAGCTGCCGGCGCTGCTGGGCCTGTAAAAGCCCGTTTTTATGATACCAGCCTTCGGGCAGGAAAAAAGGTGGAATTTCCCCGCGGGGAAATTCCACCTTTTTGTTTGAACGGCTCTAAAGCTCAATGCGGTACCGCCGGGTGACGCGGGGCCGGCCGTCGATGACGTCGTCCAGTTTGTCCAGCAGAACGCCGCCGTTCTTTTCGATGACCCGGGCGGAGCCGGTGTTGCCGTCGGCGCAGGTCAGCAGCACCCAGGGAAGGGCCAGCTGCCCGCGGGCGTAGTCCAGCGCGCCCGCCAGCAGCCTCGTGCCCAGCCCCTGCCCCCAGTGGCCCGCCCGCACGGCGTAGCCGATGTGGCCGCCAAAGCGCTCCAGCGCGGGGGTCAGCCGGTGGCGGATGGAAACTTCCGCCAGAAATTCGTCCCCGTCCACCAGCCACAGGCTGGTGCAGGGCACATAGCCCGCCGGCAGGTTTTGTCCGGCGCGGTAGTCCGCAAAGCGGGCGAACAGCCCGTCGGGGCAGCGTTCCGCGCCGCCGAAAAAGCAGGTGGGGGAAAGCCCCGCGCGGGCGTATTCCTCAATGGCCTGCCGGTAGGAGGCCTCGCAGGCGGGGCCGGGAAGGATAAGTTCCATCGCACATCACCTCACAGAACAGCCGTCTTTTAGGCCATTCTATCACCCGCACCCCGCGCCCGCAAGCCCTTTTTACGCCACGAAGAAGAACACCGCGGCGAAGTGGCAGGCGCTGCCCGCCAGGATGAACAGGTGGAACAGCTCGTGGAAGCCCCAGCGCGCGCTCAGGTTGGGCCACTTGAGCATGTAGAGCACCGCCCCCAGGGAGTAGCACACCCCGCCGGCGGCCACAAGGCCCAGGCAGGCCGCGGGCATGGCCGCAAAGGCCGGCAGGTCCACCACGATGGCCCAGCCCAGGGCCAGATACAAAAGGGTGCCCAGCCAGCGGGGCGCGTCCAGCCACAACAGCTTCAGCAGGATGCCCGCCGCCGCCATCGCCCACATCACACCCAGGAACACCGGCAGCTTGGCGCTGTCCATGAATTTGATGCACAGCGGGGTGTAGCTGCCCGCGATGAGCACATAGATCATGGCGTGGTCCAGCTTGCGGAGCCGCCGCAGCTTGGCCGCCGCCCCCAGGGCGTAGTGATAGATGCTGCTGGCGGAGTACAGCGCCACCAGCGACAGGCCGAACAGCACCACACCCGCCAGCACCGCGCCCCCCGCCCCGGTGTGGGCGCACCGCGCCGCCAGCGCCAGCGTGCCCAGCGCGCTGGCCAGCGCCCCCCAGAAATGGGTATAGCTGCTCACGGGCTCCCGCCCCTTTTCAAAATACCGGCTCATAACGCCACCTCCGAAACTATGCTATATAGTTTTTAATACCACATAATATTATCATTATAGCCATATTGTTCCCCAAGAGCAAGCCTTTGATGAAATTTCACAAAAAAAATTCATCTTTGCCTTTCCCGCGGCGGGCGGCAGCGGCGGTTTTTCGGCCCCGGAGGCGGCTTTTCGACCATTCGCGGCGTTGACAGTCCCCCGCCCCTTGATATATTATATAAGGTAGCGCACTGTGGGTTTCATGTGCGGATTACCGGGCAATGGCCCTTTCGGCCCCGTCCGTTCAGATCGTGAGTGATACTATGTCTTTGATCGACAAACTGTTCGGCTCCTTTTCGGACAAGGAGCTCAAGCGCATCCGCCCCATCGCCGACGCGGTGCTGGCCCTGGAGCCGGAGATGGCCGCCAAGAGCGACGCCGAGCTGCAGGCCATGACCCCCGCCCTGAAAGAGCGGCTGGCGGCGGGTGAGAGCCTGGACGACATCCTGCCCACCGCCTTTGCCGTCTGCCGGGAGGCCAGCTGGCGGGTGCTGGGCATGAAGCACTTCCCGGTGCAGATCCTGGGCGGCATCGTGCTGCACCGGGCTTGCATCGCGGAGATGAGCACCGGCGAGGGCAAGACGCTGGTGGCCACCCTGCCGGTGTACCTGAACGCCCTCACCGGCAAAGGCGTGCACGTGGTCACGGTGAACGACTACCTGGCCCGCCGCGACTCCGAGTGGATGGGCAAGGTCTACCGGTGGCTGGGGCTGTCGGTGGGGCTCATCGTGCAGGGCATCACCAACGAGCAGCGCCACGCCGCCTACAACGCGGACATCACCTACGGCACCAACAACGAGTTCGGCTTTGACTACCTGCGGGACAACATGGTGGTGTACAAGGAGAACATGGTGCAGCGGGGCCACAACTACGCCATTGTGGACGAGGTGGACTCCATCCTCATCGACGAGGCCCGCACCCCCCTGATCATCAGCGGCAAGGGGGACGACTCCTCCAGCCTGTACGAGCAGGCGGACGCCTTTGCCCGCACCCTGAAGATGAGCAAGGTGGTGGAGCTGGACGACAAGGAGGACCAGGACGCCCAGGTGGACGGCGACTATGTGGTGGACGAAAAGCACAAGACCGCCACCCTCACCGAGAGCGGCATCAAAAAGGCCGAGGCCTACTTCCATGTGGAGAACCTGGCGGACGGCGCCAACATGACCCTGGCCCACCACATCAACCAGGCCATCAAGGCCCGGGGCGTGATGAAGCGGGATATCGACTACGTGGTGCGGGACGGCGAGGTCATCATCGTGGACGAGTTCACCGGCCGTCTGATGATCGGCCGGCGGTACAACGAGGGCCTGCACCAGGCCATCGAGGCGAAAGAGGGGGTGCAGGTGGCCGCCGAGAGCAAGACCATGGCCACCATCACATTCCAGAACTACTTCCGCATGTACGACAAGCTCGCCGGCATGACCGGTACCGCCAGCACCGAGGCGGACGAGTTCAGCGAGATCTACGGGCTGAACATCGTCACCGTGCCCACCAACAAGCCCTGCCAGCGCCAGGACATGGCGGACAGCGTCTACAAAACCGTGAAAGGCAAGTACGACGCGGTGGTGAAGCAGGTGGTGGAGTGCCACGCCAAAGGCCAGCCGGTGCTGGTGGGCACCGTGAGCATTGAAAAGAGCGAGACCTTAAGCAAGCTGCTGAGCCGCCAGGGCATCAAGCACAATGTGCTGAACGCCAAAAACCACGAAAAGGAAGCGGAGATCGTGGCCCAGGCGGGCAAGAAGAACGCGGTGACCATCGCCACCAACATGGCCGGCCGCGGCACCGACATCATGCTGGGCGGCAACGCCGAGTACATGGCCAAGGCCGCCCTGCGCAAGGAGGGCTTTGCCGAGGAGCTCATCGCCGAGGCGGACGGCCACGCCGAGACCGACAACGAGGAGATCCTGGCCATCCGGGCCCGCTTTAACGAGCTGCTGGGCAAATTCAAGGCGGAGATCAGCGCCGAGGCCGACGAGGTGCGCGCCGCCGGCGGCCTGTTCATCATCGGCACCGAGCGCCACGAGAGCCGCCGCATCGACAACCAGCTGCGCGGCCGGTCCGGCCGCCAGGGGGACCCGGGCGCCTCCCGCTTCTTCCTGAGCCTGGAGGACGACCTGATGCGGCTGTTCGGCGGCGAGCGGGTGCAAAACCTGATGGAGACCCTGGGCATCGAGGAGGACATGCCCATCGAGAACCGGATGCTCACCGGCACCATCGAGAGCGCCCAGAAAAAGCTGGAGGCCCAGAACTTCTCCACCCGCAAAAACGTGCTGCAGTTCGACGACGTGATGAACAAGCAGCGGGAGATCATCTACGGCCAGCGCCGCAAGGTGCTCAACGGGGAGGACCTGTCCGCCACCGTGCGCTCGATGATGGAGGAGAACATCCGCGCCAGCGTGGAGGGCTTCTGCGCCGGCGACGACGCGGCCCACTGGGACCTGGCCGCCCTGCGCCGCCACTACCAGGGCTGGCTTGCCCGCCCCACCGACTTCGTCTACTCCGAACAGGAGCTGAAAGGCCTGTCCCGGGACAAGGTGGCCGAGGTGCTGCTGGAGCGGGGCGCGGCCATCCTGGACGCCAAGGAGAAGCAGTACGGCTCGCCGGTGATGCGGGAGCTGGAGCGGGTGTGCCTGCTGCGGAACGTGGACACCAAGTGGATGGACCACATCGACAACATGGACCAGCTGCGCCAGGGCATCTACCTGCGGGGCTACGGCCAGCGGGACCCGGTGGTGGAGTACCGGCTGGAGGGCTTCGAGATGTTCGACGCCATGGTGGACAGCATCCGGGAGGACACGGTGCGGATGCTGCTCACGGTGCAGCTTCGCACCGAACAGCCGGTGCAGCGCACCCAGGTGGCGAAGCCCACCGGCGACGCCGCCACCCCCGGCAAGGGCACGGTGAACGCCGGCAAAAACGGCCCCGCCAAGGCGGTGCGCATCGGCCGCAACGACCCCTGCCCCTGCGGCAGCGGCCTCAAGTGGAAAAAGTGTACCTGCAAGGAGTACCACCCCGACCTGTAACGGACACAAAGCAGCGGCCCCCGGCAAATGCCGGGGGCCGCTGCTTTGTCTGTATTCTGTGTGCCGGGAGGCGTCACCGCTCCTCGCGGAAGTAGTTCACGCCGAGGCTGGCGGGGATGTGGGCCCCCTTGCTGCCCCGGATGCTGGTGATCACCAGGATCAGGGCGGTGATGAGGAAAGGCAGCATGTCGAAGAAAGCGTCCGGCCAGCCGGCCATGAAGCCCACCTTGTAGTACTTGAGCACCCGCAGGGCGCCGAATACAAAGCTGCCCAGGATGGCCGCGTGGGGCTTCCAGGCGGCGAAGATGACCAGGGCCACCGCGATCCAGCCCAGGCCGTTGACGCTGTTGGAGATCCACACGCCGCTGTTGATGATCATGGAGCAGTAAGCCCCGCCGATGCCGCAGATGCCTCCGCCCAAAAGGATGTTCACATACTTCCAGCGGGTCACCTGGATGGAGGCGGCGTCCGCCGCGCCGGGATTCTCGCCGATGGCCTGCACGTTCAGGCCGGTCTTGGTGCGGTAGAGGTAAAAGCCGCAGAGGGCGGCCACCAGCACCCCGATGTACACAAAGGGGTTGTAGCTGAACAGCAGCTCCCCCGCCACCGGCAGGTCGCTGAGCACCGGGATGGAGACGCTCCGCATCTGGGCGGTGACGTTCTCCGGCAGCTTCAGGGTGCTGGTCTCGCTCTGGCCCACCATGTACACGCCGATGAAGTTGGAAAGGCCCACCCCGAAGATGGTCATGGTGAGGCCCGCCACGTTCTGGTTGGCCAGAAAGGTCACGGTGAGCACCGCGTAGATCAGGGCGCTGAGCATCCCCGCGGCAAAGGCCGCCAGCAGGGCCAGGGCGAAGTTGTCGGACAGATAGCCCGCCATGAAGCCGGCGCAGGCGCCGATGGCCATCATGCCCTCCACGCCCAGGTTCAGATGCCCCACCTTTTCGTTGAGGATCTCGCCCACCGTGCCGAACAGCAGGGGCGTGCCCGCGCCCACCGCGGCCACCAGGAATTTCAGGAACAGGTCCATGGTCATTTGCCCCCTTTCGGCTGCTTTTTGCGAACGGCGAAGCCGTAGCGCACAAAGAACTCGCTGGCCAGGATGAAGAAGAGGATGACGCCCTGGAGCACGTCGGCACTGTCCGCCGAGAGGCCGAACTCGCTTTGCACCACGCCGCTGCCCTTTTCCAGCACGCTGAACAGGAAGCTCACCACCAGGATCATGCCCGGGTTCAGCTGGCACAGCCAGGCCACGATGATGGCGGTGAAGCCCACGCCGCCGGCCACACCCATGGACAGGGTCATGTCGCTGCCGCCCACCTGGCACACACCGGCCAGGCCCGCGATGGCGCCGGAGAGGAACATGGTGCGCAGCACCACCTTTTTCACATGGATGCCGGCGTAGCGGGCGGTGTCCTGGCTCTCGCCCACCACGCTGATCTCGTAGCCGTGCTTTGTGTACTTGAGATACACCCACACCAGCACCACCAGCGCCAGCATGATGATCCAGCCGAAGTGGACCCCCAGCACCTTGTCCAGGCCGGCATTTTTGTCGAACCGGGCGATCTTGTTGAAGCCGTTGGCCCCCTCGTCCCGCCAGGGGCCGGACTGCAGCCAGGAGACGATGTGCAGGGCGATGTAGTTGAGCATCAGGGTGAACAGGGTCTCGTTGGTGTTCCAGCGGCTCTTGAACACCGCCGGCAGAAGCCCCCACAGGCCGCCGCCGATGGCACCCGCCAGGAACATGACCGCCAGCAGCAGCGGGTGGGGCCAGTCGGTGCAGAACAGGGCGAACCAGCTGGCGAACACGCCGCCCATGATGAGCTGCCCCTCGCCGCCGATGTTCCAAAAGCGCATTTTAAAGGCCAGGGTCACCCCCAGGGCGCAGATGCACAGGGGAATGGTGTACTTCACGGTGGCCTGGATGGCCAGCTCGCTGCGGAAAGCCCCCTTGACGATGGTGGCATAGACGGCGATGGGGTCCTGGCCGATGACCAGGATGAACACGCCGCCCGCCACCAGGCTCAGGGCCACCGCCAAAAGGCGCAGGCCGATCATCTGCCGGCCGCTGCGCTCGGCGTGCTTCACCGTGTGCAGCAGCGGCTCCCGGTGGGTCTTCGCCAGGGGCGCGGGGGTGGTCGTAGTCGCAGGTGTGCTCATTGTTCCGCCGCCTCCTTTTGTTTTTCTTCCTCGGTCATCTCGCCGGTCATCATCAGGCCGATCTGCTCCTTGGTGACCTCGCTGGCCCTGACCACGCCGGTGACCTTGCCGTGGCAGAGCACCAGGATGCGGTCGCACAGCTCCAGCAGCACGTCCAGGTCCTCGCCGATGAACATCACCGCCACGCCCTTTTCCTTTTGCTTGTTCAAAAGGTCATAGATCAGGTAGCTGGAGTTGATGTCCAGCCCACGCACCGGGTAGGCGGTGATCAGCAGGTTGGGGTCGGACTCGATCTCCCGGCCCAACAGCACCTTTTGCACGTTGCCGCCGCTCATCAGCCGCACCGGCGTCTCGATGCCCGGCGTGACGATGGACAGCTCCTCCACCAGCTTTTTGGCCAGCGCCCGGGCGGGGGCCCGGTCCACAAAGGGCCCCTTGCCCGCCCGGTAGCTCTTCAGCAGCATATTGTCGGTCATGCCCATGCCGGCCACCAGGCCCATGCCCAGCCGGTCCTCCGGCACAAAGCTCATGGAGATGCCCAGGTCGATGATGGCCTCGGGGCTTTTGCCCAGGATGTTCTCTTTTTTATAAAGCACCGCGCCCTTTTTGGCCGGCACCAGCCCTGCGATGGCCTCGCACAGCTCTTTCTGGCCGCTGCCGGCAACGCCCGCCACGCCCAGGATCTCGCCGCTGTGGATATGGAAGCTCACGTCGTTCAGGCCCAGGCTGCCGTCCGGCTTTTCCACCGTCAGGTTCACCACCTTGAGGATGGTGTGCACGTCGTGGGGCTCGGGGCGGCGGATGGCCAGGCTCACCGCGTGGCCCACCATCTTCTCGGTGAGGGCGGCGGCGTCCACCGCGGCGGTGTCCACCGTGTCCACGCTTTTGCCCTTGCGCAGAATGGTCACCCGGTCGCTGATGGCCAGCACCTCGTTGAGCTTGTGGGTGATGATGATCACCGCGCAGCCCCGCGCTTTCATCTGGCGCAGGATGGCGAAGAGCTTTTCCGTCTCCTGGGGGGTGAGCACGGCGGTGGGCTCGTCCAGGATCAAGATCTTGGCGCCCCGATAGAGCACCTTTAAGATCTCCACCGTCTGCTTTTCCGACACGCTCATCTCGTACACCGGCTTTTCCGGGTCGATCTCCAGGCCGTAGCTTTCGCACAGGTCCTTTACCTCCGCCCGCAGCGCCTTGCGGGAGGGCATTCTGCCGGGCATACCCAGCACGATGTTCTCCATGGCGGTGAACACCTCCACCAGCTTGAAGTGCTGGTGGATCATGCCGATGCCCAGGGCGCGGGCGTCCACCGGGGAGGCGATGGACACCGGCTGATCATTGACAAAGATCTGGCCGGCGTCCGGGTGGTAGATGCCCGAGAGCATATTCATAAGCGTGGTCTTGCCGCTGCCGTTTTCGCCCAGCAGCGCCAGCACCTCGCCGTAGTTCACCGCCAGGTCGATGGCGTCGTTGGCCACCACGGTGCCAAAGGTCTTGGTGATGCCGCTGCACCGGATGGCGCACTGCAGGTCTGCCATAGTGTTCGATCCTCCTTGTCGGGGTGAAATAAAGGGGGAAAACCGGAAAAAGGGCGGTCGGGAGACCGCCCTTTTCTGTGCTGTGTAAAGCCGGCCTTACAGAACGTTCACGTTCTCGTAGTACCAGTTGCAGCTGCCGTAGTCGGCGCCCTCCAGGGTGTGGGCGACGCCCTCGTTGTCCATGATCTCGGTAACGCCGTCGAACACGTCCCACTCGCCGGAAACGATCTTGGCCTGGACCTCTTCCACCGCGGCGATCATCTCGTCGGTGACCAGGTCGGTGTTGAACTCGCCCAGCACCACCAGGCCGTCGGCCATGTCGCCAAAGTAGTTGTCGATCTTCTCACCGGGCACCCAGGTGCCGTCGATGACGTTCTGCACGGCCTTGGTGTAGTAGACGCTCCAGTCCCACATCACGCTGGTGAGGGTGGCGCCGGGGGCGTCCTTGGTCATGTCGCTGTTGTAGCCCACGCCCCACACGCCGTGCTCCTCCGCGGCGGTCTGGGGGTTGGGAGTGTCGCAGTGCTGGCCGATCACGTCGCAGCCCTCGGCGATCAGCCGCTCGGCGGCCTGCTTCTCGCCCTCGGGATCGAACCAGCTGTTGGTGACGCTCACATAGACCTGGGCGTCGGGGTTCACGCTGGCCACGCCCATCGCAAAGGCGTTGCAGCCGCTGGTGACCTCGCCGTTCTCCTGGCCCATGGCGGCCACGTAGCCGATCTTACCCGTTTCGGTCTTGAGGCCGGCGATGATGCCGCTCAGGTAGCGGGCCTGGTAGATGCGGCCGAAGTAGTTGTTGAAGTTGGTGCCGTTGGACTTGTAGCCGGTGCCGTGGCTGAAGATGACCTCGGGGAACTCCTCGGCCAGGGCCTCGCAGGTGTCCATATAGCCCCAGGAGGTGGCGAAGATGATGTTGCAGCCTTCCTCGATGCACTCGGTGATGGCGGTCTCCACTGCGGCGGCGTTGGTGTCGTCCACCGAGATCTTGCGCACGATCTGGTCATCGGAGAGGCCCAGGTTCTGCTGCATCCCGATGATGCCCTGGTCATGGGTGTAGGTGTAGCCGCTGCCCTCGGCAGGGTCGGACAGGTGGATGACGCCCACCTTGATCTCCTCTTTGGGGATGCCGCCGGTGGTCTCGGCCACGGAGGCGGGCTCGCTGGCGCCGGTGGAAGCGGGCTGGCTGGTGCTGGCGGGCGTGCCGCCGCAGGCCGCCAGGCTCAGGGCCATGGCGCCGGCCAAGAGGATGCTGAGAAGCTTTTTCATGTTCGTTTTCCCCCTGTTTTTATTGTTGCAAGAAAACAAGAAACGGGGTAAGCCGATAGAACTTACCCCCGTTCGGAACAATTTCATTGTATCCCCCTTGGCCGGTGATTTCAACACATTTTGCCAACTTCGGCGCTTTTGCCAAGGCTGTCCGCTTTTGCACAAAGGTTTTTGTGTCTTCGCCCCAAAAGAAAAACCCGCACAGCGGCCTGCCGTGCGGGTTTGCGGGCCCCCGTGCGGGGGCAATAGTATGACTTTTCACTTTCGCCTTGCGGACGAAAATGCAAACTCTCAGCCGGGCCAGCGGCGGCGCTGTGCCAGCACATACGCGCCCATGGCAAGGCCCGCGGCCAGCAGCACCAGCTCCATCGTGAGGATACCGAAGCCGGCCAGCAGCACCGCCAGCGCGTTGAAAAAGGTGTGGGCGGCCACCGCGGCGAAGTACCAAAGGGGCTGCCGGCGGATAACGGCGGTGAACACAAGGCTGGTGGCAAAGAGGTGGAAGAGCACCGCGCTGACCCGCTCCAGCAGGCCCAGGGCCACCAGCCCCGGCGTGGCCGCCGCCAGCTGGCCGGCGACCAGCTCCAGGGTGGCGCTGTCCACCCCGGCCAACAGCACGGCCAGGGGGCCGGCGGGATCGGACAGGGCGGCGCACAGCAGCAGGTTGTTCACATGGGTCATGCCGGTGAGCAGCATCACCTCGCACAGGCCGTGGCCCAGGCCGAAGCTGACCATGTCTTTCCAGGCGCGGTTGTTTTTCAGGATGGCCGCGCCCGCCAGGCGGGCGGTCTCCTCGAAGAGGCCGGCGGACAGCCCGCCCACCACCACGGCGTAGACCAGGGTGTTCCCGGCGATGGCGTCCAGCGCGCCGGCGGCGGTCAGCAGCTGGAGCAGCGGGATGCGAAGCACCAGCTGGCTGACGAAAAAGCTCACGAAGCCCAGGGCCAGCGGCGCCAGCCGCACTTTTTTCAGCGCCAGCAGAACGATGAGCAGCACCACCGGCAGCACCAGGGTGCAGAAAGCGGCGACGGCAAAGGCGGCCGTCTGCCCGCCGGAAATGGCAAAGGTCATGGCGTTTTTCCTCTTTCGGTCAGTCGATGAACTTCACGGCGGTGCCGTAGGCGATGCACTCGGCGGCCCCCTGCATCACGCTGGAGGAGGCGTAGCGCATGGCCACGATGGCGTCCGCCCCCATGGCCTCGGCGTCCGCCACCATGCGGCCGGCGGCGATCTGCCGCGCCTCGCCCAGCATCTCGGTGTAGGCGGTGATCTCGCCGCCCACCAGGGTCTTCATGGCGCTCATGAAGTCCCGGCCAAAGTTCTTGCTTTGCACCACGCTGCCCTTGGCCACGCCCAGCACCTCATAGCGGCGGCCGGGGATGTTTTCAGTAGTTACGATAAGCATCTTCTTCACCCTTTCTGATCTCTTTTAGCCGCTGGCGCAAAGCCAGCAGCGTGCCGGCCACCAGCACCGGCGGCCAGCCCGCCAGCAGCAGCGCCACCGGCAGCGGCACCGGGTCCACGGTGAGGGCCCAGACCATCATCCACTCCACCATGACCATCAGGCCGACGAACACCAGCGCCGCCAGCCAGGCGGCGTGGGTCTTTTTCTTCTGGTCTGTCTTTCGCACGTCGATAAAGCGCACCCCCTTTTGTTCCAGACGGTCCATCTCCGCCAGGGCGGCGGCCGGATCCAGGGCGGCCAGCAGGCCCGGCGTGTTCGCCAGCTCGGCGCAGAGCCGGCGGGCGGTGTCCAGGTTTTTGCTGCGGGCCTCCAGGGTGACCAGGTGGCGGCGGAGCCCCTCGTCCAGCGACAGCTCCCCCGCCAGCATGGCCCGGATCTCCTCCAGCGGCACATCCAGCTTGCGAAGCAGCTTCACCCGCCGCAGGGCGTCCAGGTCCGCCTCGTCGTAGTCCCGGTAGCCGTTGCCCGCCTGCCGCCGGGGGGCCAGCAGCCCCTGCTTTTCATAAAAGCGGATGTTCCTGGCGGAGAGATCCACCCGCGCTTCCACTTCCTTGATCCGCACTGTGTCCCGTCCCCCTTTTAAAGCTCAGTGTAAACCATCCACAAGGGGGAAGGTCAAGGGCTTTTTGAAAAAAATCGGGCCGCGCCGAAAAAAGCCGACCCGGCCCTGCCCGCCGCCTTAAAAATAGCTGCGGACCTGGAACTTGTCGCCGGTGTCCACCGCCTCTTCGATGAGGGCGGTGTGGTCCTCGTTCCAGTGCACCGGCACCGTTTTGCTGCGGGTGAGGCGCAGCAGCTCGTTCACCCGCCGCTTCTCCTCCGCGCCGTAGAGCAGGTAGGACACCCCCTCCTTTTTGGCCCGGCCGGTGCGGCCGATGCGGTGGGTGTAGTACTCGTTGGAGGAGGGCACCTCGTAGTTGATCACCGCGTCCACGTCCTCCACGTCGATGCCCCGGGCGGCCACGTCGGTGGCCACCAGCACGGCGATCTTGCCCTCGCGGAAAGCGGCCATGATCTTGTTGCGCTCGCCCTGGGACAGGTCGCCGTGGAGGCAGTCGGTGACAAAGTTGAGCCGCGCCAGCTGGTTGGTGAGGGTGGCGGTGGTGAATTTGGTGTTGCAGAACACCATCACCCGCTTGTAGCCGCCGGAGATGATGATCTGGGCCAGGTCCGCCAGCTTGGAGCGGCCGGTGGTACACAGGGTATACTGGGTGATCTTGGGCTGGCTTTCCAGCACCGGCTGGACGATGATCTCCTCCGCGTCCCGCTGGTAGAGCCAGCCGATGTCCATCACCTCCCGGCTGATGGTGGCGCTGAACATGCACAGGCTCTTGCGGGCTTTCATGGCGTCGATGATCTTGCGCACGTCCTTGTAAAAGCCCATGTTGAGCATCTCGTCCGCCTCGTCCAGCACGATGCTGGTCACCTCGCGCACGTTGATGCTGTTGCGGCGCATGTGGTCCATCAGGCGGCCGGGGGTGGCCACCACGATGTGGCAGCCCTTTTTCAGCCGGTTCACCTGCTTTTGCATGTCCGCGCCGCCGTAGACGCAGACGGTGCGGATGTCCGGCAGGAAATGGGTGAGGTCCTCCAGGTCCCCGGCGATCTGCTGGGCCAGCTCCCGGGTGGGGGCCAGGATCACCGCCTGGGGCACCGGCCGGGCCGGGTCGATGCGCTCGATGATGGGGATGCCGAAAGCACAGGTCTTGCCGGTGCCGGTGGGGGCCTTGGCGATCACGTCGTGGCCGGCCATCATCACCGGGATGGTCTTTTCCTGCACCTCGGTCATCTCGGTGAAGCCCATCCGCTCCACCGCCTGCAAAATCTCCGGCCGCACGCCGGAAAGGTCTTTGTACAGCATAGCGTTTCTCCGTTCTGTGGCCCGCCCCAGCCGACCGCCGGGCCGCGGGGTCCCTTTTGTATGTTTGACAAGGGGTATTATACCACAGCCTTTGCCAAAAGAAAACGTGTGTCCGGCGGCTTTTTTCGCCTCTTTCGCCCTTTGCGCCGGCGCGGCGGGTGTGGTATAGTAAAAGGCAAAGCAAAACAAAAAGGAGGGCGTGCCCCTTGTACGACGAACTCACCGAGGTGGACATCCAAAAAATGCAGCAGGAGATCGACCACCGTATTCTGGAGCTGCGGCCCCGGTACATCAAGGAGGTGCAGGAGGCCCGGGCCTTTGGGGATTTAAGCGAAAACTTTGAGTACAAAGAGGCCAAGCGCCAGAAAAACCGCAACGAGAGCCGCATCCGCTATCTCCAGCGGATGATAAAAACCGCCCGGGTGGTGAAGACCGACCACGCCGCGGGAAAGGTGGGCCTGTTCGACTATGTGACCCTGTACCTGCCCGAGGACGAGGAGGAGATGGAGGTGCATCTGGTGACCACCCTGCGGGTGGACGCCTCCGGCGGGCACATCAGCCGCGAGTCGCCCCTGGGCCGGGCCATCTTCGGCCGGGCGGTGGGGGACACGGTGACCGTGCGGGTGAGCGACGAGGTGAGCTACCCGGTGACCATCCGGGCCATCCGCCCCGGCACGGATGACGAGAGCCTGCCCATCAGCGGCTACTGATTGCCCACGGCGCGCCGGTGTGGTATAGTAAAAGGTGCAGAATAAAACAAAGCGGGCGGCCCCTGCCGCCCGGGAACGGAGTGAAAACTATGGTTCGCATCACCATGAAAGACGGCGGCGTCATCGACCTGGAGCTGGACGCCCAGGCCGCCCCCATCACCGTGGAAAACTTTCTGAAGCTGGTAAACGACGGCTTTTACGACGGGCTGACTTTCCACCGCATCATCCCCGGCTTTATGATCCAGGGCGGCTGCCCGGACGGCACCGGCATGGGCGGCCCCGGCTGGCACATCAAGGGGGAGTTTGCCCGCAACGGGGTGCCCAACCCCATCAAGCACACCCGGGGGGTCATCAGCATGGCCCGGGCCATGGACCCCAACAGTGCCGGCAGCCAGTTCTTCATCATGCATGAGGACGCCCCCCACCTGGACGGCGCCTACGCCACTTTCGGCCATGTGGTGGCGGGCATGGACGTGGTGGACCGCATTGCCGCCACCCCCACCAACTACAACGACAAGCCCCTGGAGCCGGTGGTGATGGAGAGCGTGCGGGTGGTGGAGGCATGATCGCCAAAGCCAAGGCGCTGCTGCTGAAATACCGGGAGGGCATCGCCTACCTGTTTTTCGGCGGCCTTGCCACCCTTTTGAACATCGTGCTGGCCATGGTGTTCCGCTTCATCGGCCTGCCCACCACGGTGAACACCGTGCTGGACAACATCCTTTGCATCCTGTTCGCCTACGGCACCAACCGGCTGTGGGTGTTCTGCTCCTCCACCCGGGGCATGGCCGCGGTGCGGGAGTTTTTCTCCTTTGTCACCTGCCGGCTGGGCACCCTGGTGCTGGACGTGGCGGTGATGTGGCTGGGGGCGGACCTGCTGGGCCCCGCCCTTATCCCCGCCGGCTACCAGGACCTGTGGTTTTTGGGGGTCAAGGTGTTCTCCAACGTGCTGGTGGTGGTGGCGAACTACGTGTTCTCCAAGCTCATCATCTTTAAAAAGAAAGGCTGACAGGCTCGACCTCCATCGCTCCCCCCGCGCCCGCCGGGCGCGGGGGGAGCTTTTTGCTGGTCCGGAGGAGTTTGGCCGGGGCGGCTGTTGCGGAACGCCGGAGCGGCCCGGACAGGGCGTTCCTTTTCCGGCCACCCCCCGCTGCCGCTGTTCCCGCCGCACTTGGCCTCCGCCTGCCGGCGCCCGCCTCTCCCCGCCCCTTAGCCGGGGTGCCGTAAGAAAACGGTTTTCTTATGCCACCCCGGCTTTTCCCCGGGGCGCTTTTCCGGCCCCAGCTTTCTCCCCCGCGCGCCTGCCGGCGGGGATGTGCGGGGTATTTTTATTTTTTGCAATATCCTATTGACATTTAATATTATACGAAATATAATATTGTCAGAAAACAAAGGAGGCGATGGCATGGCGTTCAACACGGGGGCCGCCCTGCTGGACGCGCTGGTGCTCAGCACCGCCCAGCGGGAACCCACCTACGGCTATCGCATCACCCAGCAAGTCCGGCAGATCATGGTGATCAGCGAGAGCACCCTGTACCCGGTGCTGCGGCGGCTGCAAAAAGAGGGCTGCCTGGAGACCTACGACCAGGAGTTCGCCGGGCGCAACCGGCGATACTACCGGCTCACCGAGACAGGTGCGGAAACGCTGGCCCGGCTGCGGGCGGACTGGGTGGAATACCGCGATAAGATCGACGCAATTCTATTGGACGAGGGGGATGCACAATGACCCGGGAAGAATTTCTCCGCCGGCTGGACGAACTGCTGGCGGACGTGACACAAGAGGAGCGGGCCGAGGCCATCCGTTTCTACGAGGAGTATCTGGACGACGCGGGCCCCCAGCAGGAGGCCCAGGTGCTGGAAGAGCTGGGCAGCCCGGAAAAGGTGGCCGCCATCATCAAGGCCAACGTGCCGGGCAGCCGGGTGACGCCGCCCCCGCCGCCCCCGGCAGGGCCGGAGGGGCCTGAACCGCCCCCGCCCGGCCCGGCGCAGCCCGCGGGGCCCATTCCGCTGCCTCCCTGCGCCCGACCGGGCGCGACGCCGCCGCCTGCGCCGGCCAAGGGCATGAGCGACCGCACCATCCTGTTCATCCTGCTGGCAGTGCTGCTCAGCCCGCTGTGGCTCAGCATGGCGGGGGTCATCCTGGGCGTGGTGCTGGGCATCCTGGGCGCGGCCGTGGGCTTTTTCTTCGGCGGCGTGGGCACCATCGTGGGCATCGTGGCGGTGCTGGTGGCCAACACCCCCGCCGCCTTTGGGGCGGGCATCCCGGTGGGCCTGTTCATGGTGGGCATGTGCCTGCTGGCGCTGGCGCTGGGCGTGGCGCTGATCGCCGCGGCGGTGTGGCTGGTGGCCTGGCTGCTGCCGGCGGCCTGGCGGCTGCTGCGGCGGGCCTGGCGGGCCCTGACGGGTAAAAAGGAGGCGAGGGCATGAAAGGGATCGGAAAGGTATTCGCCGTGGCCGCCGCGCTGGCGGTGGTGGGCCTTGTGCTGATGCTGGCCGGCTTCGTGTTCGGCGGGCCGTCGGCGGCCCGGCAGGCGATGAACTACACCAACCTGACCCAGCGCCACTACCAGGGCTATGTGCCCGGCTGGCTGGAGCGGGCCCTGGGCTGGGAAGACGACATAGAAAACTGGGCCGACGACTTTGAGGACGGCATGGACCGCTGGGCCGACGGTTTCGAGGACGGCATGAACGATTGGGCCGACGACTTCGAGGACGACATGGAGGACTGGGCCGAGGACGTGGAGGACTGGGCCAACGGCTACCAGGGCGGCCATCACGCCGGCCAGGGCATGGCCTGGGGCCCCGGCGTGTGCATTTATTAAAAGTTACCGGCGCTTTCCGGCGCGGACAAGGAGGAGCCAATGGGACCCAAACGCCTTTATAAAGGGCACGACAAGATGCTGTGCGGCGTGTGCAGCGGCATCGCCGAGTACTTCAATTTAGACCCCACGCTGGTGCGGCTGGGGGTGGTGGCGCTGGCCATCTGGTGGGGCAGCGGCCTGATCGCCTACATCGTGGCGGCCATCATCATCCCCGAGCCGCCCGCCGGCGGCTGACACACAGCAGCGCCCGGCCCATCCGTTGGATGGGCCGGGCGCTTTTTGCTTTTGGGGGCGGCAGTTCACGGCGGAACGCCACCGGCTCATAAAGCCGGGCGGCCGGCCTGTGCCGCCGGCGTCAGAACGATCGTTTTCTGCTCCCGCGCGGCCTGTTCTGCCGCGAACACGACTCGCATGGTCTTCAATACATCCTCTCCGTCCGCGCAGGAGGGGCCTCCCGAAAGGATGGCCCGGATAAACGCGTCGATCACACCGGTGTTTTCTCCTTTGCCCTCCAGCTGCTGGGCATTTGTGGCCATGTTCCGCTCTGTGAACGCCCGCTCTGTTCCATCCCTGTTCCGCACCACCACCGCACGGGCCGGGTCGGTATAAACGTGGATACTGCCCCGGGTCCCATACAGAACAGTGGAATTGTCTTCCTGCCCGTAAAAGGTCCAGCTTGCGCGGATCGTCCCCACTGCGCCGGAGCACATCCGCAGCAGCAGGCAGGCGTTGTCCTCCACATCCGCCGGCGACCCGTCCGCGAGCCGCTTGTCCAGGGTACCGGTCATCGCGGCGACCTGGCTGACCTCATCGCCGGTGAGATAGCGCAGCAGATCGATCTTGTGCACTCCCAGATCACCCAGCGCCCCCAGGCCCGCGCTGTTTTTTCTGAAGAACCAGGGATCGGGCTGCCCTGTCCAGTTTTCGGGGCCGGAATGTCCAAAGGTCAGCTGAAACGCCAGCAGCCGGCCGATCTCCCCCTGCGCCACCAGGCTCCGCACGAGCTGATGCGCCTGGTTCAGCCGCTGGTTCTGCGCAATCATCAGCACCCGATCGGTCTGCCGGGCCGTTTCCACCATTGCGCCGCACTCCTCCAGCGACATCGCCATCGGTTTTTCACAGAGCACATTTTTCATTGCCCGCAGCGCCATCAGGGTATAGCGGCAATGGGCCGCATTGGCCGCGCAGATGCTTACAGCGTCTATGTCGGAGGCCAGAAGCTCCTGGGCCGAGGCGTACGTCCGCGCCCCGTAACAGTCCGCAAGGGCCCGGGCCTTTTCCTCGTTCAGGTCAAAGACACCGGCGATCTCACATTCCGGATGGGCGGCGTATTCCGGGGCGTGGCGCAGCTTTGCGATCTGCCCGCAGCCGATCAGCCCTATCTTTATCATCAGAACCACTCCTCTCAAAGGGGATACTCCAGGGAAAAGCGGCGTGCGGGGGCTGTGTCCCGCACGCCGCTTGTTCATGCCCAGTCCGTGCCGTTGGGGTGAATGAACGCTTTCACATCCTGCTTGGAGCGCAGATTGGCAAAGGCGGTCTCCCACTCTTCCAGGTTGTACCGGTTGGTGAGCAGGCTGTCCAGGTCAAGGACTCCCCGGGAGATCAGGTCCACCGCCCGCTCCCAGGTCTCGCGGCCATTCCAGCTCCAGGAGCCGTGCACCGAGAGCTGGTAGAGGGACAAAGCGTCCAGGTTCACGCGGATGGGTTCCCCCCACAGGCTGATAAAGGAGATACGCCCGTTGCCTCCCCGCCCCTCGGGGGATTTCCGGGCGCAGTCGATGGCGTGCTGGACCCCCTTTTCCGACGCGGAACATTCCAGGACAAAATCCGCGCCCCGGCCATTTGTGAGTTCGAGGATCTTCTTCTCCGGCTGCTCGTCGGAATACAGGATATAGTCCGCCCCTACTTTGCGGCCGATGTCCAGCCGTTTTTCGTCATCCCGCAGGCCAATCAACGCAACGGCTTTTGCGCCGCAGAGCTTTGCAAACTCCACGCCCAGCAAGCCCATGGGCCCGGGCCCGACGATCACCACGAAATCGCCCACCCGCACGGCGTTGCGCTCCTGCATGGAATGGATCGTGGCCACCACCGGCTCCGCAAAACACATATGGTCCAGCGAAACGGTTGGTGCGAACACATACACCTGATCTTCCGGGATCGCCATGTAGGGCGCGTAGGAGCCGTCACGGGAGACGCCGAGCCACCCGTCGGTGGTCTCGATGTCCGAGACGATGCGGTCGCCCACCTTTGCCTTTGTGACATTTTTTCCTGCTTTCACCACGATACCGGAGTACTCGTGCCCGATGGTCACGGGCGCCTTGTACATACCGCATCCAGCGCACGCACGCCGGGATAGTCTTTCGTGATGTTCCTCAGCTCGAGCAAGCAGGCTCCCATGGTATCACCTCACCGCTTTCTTCTGTGCTAAAACTATCATACATTACCCCTTGATTCAATACTAAAATTTGTATATTTTAGTAAAAATAAAGGAATTATTCATAAAATGTATTACCATATATCGAATATTATGGTAAAATATCCTCAAATAAGTGTGCCTGCGTTTTAGTCGCGGCGGGGGAGGCTGGCGTTGAAAGCAACGATGGCGGATGTGGCAAAGGCTGCGGGTGTCTCGATCACCGCGGTCTCCTTTGCATTGAACGGGCGGAAAGGGATCAGTGCGGAAACGAAGCGAAAGATCTTCGAGACCGCCCGCTCCATCGGATACGCCCGCAAAGAAAACGAGGTCACCAGGCAGGTGCGCCGCAACCGGAGCAAGACGATCCTGCTGCTGAACGGTTCACGCTCGCCCATCACCCGGAACATCTTCCCGTCCACGCCATATTTTTCAGAGCTTTTGAATGCGTTCGACATGAAGCTCTCCGCGATGGGATACCGTTTCAGTGTGGAGACCCTTTTGGTGGACGACTATTTCGAGGCAAACCTGCAGCGCACCCTGCGCGGTACAAACGCAAACGCTGTGTTGCTCATCGCCACCGACATGCTGGAGGAGGACATCCGGGTGGTGCTTCGCAACGAGCCGAACACCGTGGTCCTGGACGCCTGTTTCGATGGTCTTGAAGCCAACTGCATCGTTATGGACAATTATCTGGGCGGGGTGCTCGCCGCCAGAAAGGCCATCCAGGCGGGGCACCGCGAGATCGGCTATCTGCAATCGGAGACGCGCATCTACAACTTCGATCAGCGCAAGCGGGGCTTTTTGGAGGCGCTTCAGCAGGCGGGGCTGTCGGTCGCTCCCCACGACTTTTTCTCTGCGGAGCCCTCCATCAACACCGCCACCGGGCAGTTGTCTGTTCTGCTGCGGTCGCGGGAACATCTGCCCACCTTTTTCTTCGCCGAGAACGATTATCTGGCCATTGCCCTTATTCGGGCGCTTCACGCCCAGGGGATCCAGGTGCCCGGCGAGGTGTCTGTCATCGGTTTTGATAACATCGAGGCCGCCTCCATCACCACCCCGCAGCTCTCCACCATCAATGTGCCAAAAGAAAAGCTGGCGGAATTCTGCGTGCGCCAGCTCTCACATATTTTACGAAGCTCCAACAGCGTGAAGATCAAGCACCTGATCGCGGTGGATCTGGTGGAGCGGGAGACTGTCCGCGCCATCCGCCCGCGGTGAAAAAGCGCACAGCACAGCAGCGCCCGGCCCATCCGTTGGATGGGCCGGGCGCTTTTTCGCTTTTCCCCGGATGGCGGGGCGGTTTTTCAGTTGAAGACCTCTTCAAAGGGGATGCAGTACCCCTCCGGCAGGGCGCTGACGGTGTAGCTCACATACACATTGCCCTCGGCGTTTTCAAAAAACATGTCCTCGGGGGTCAAAGACGTTTTCAACCAGAAGCGGTACACCGGCTGGATGTAGGGGTTGAGGCTGCTCTGGGCGTACTCCAGCTGCCAGCCCTCCACCTGCTCTGCCGACAGGTCATACTCCCGCATCCCGCTGGCCTGTTCCTCGTCCAGAATGGCCCCCAGGGCCTCCATCGCCTCTCCGGGGGTGCGCAGGGGGTAGTCGCCCACCTTTTCGCTCTCGGGCGGGAAAGTCAGGTTGAAATGCCGCAGCTCGCCGGCGCCGTCCAGATTCCCCGTCACCCGGCGGAAGCTGTAGTTGAACAGCCGCTCGGCCACGGTGGCGCCGCCGGCCTCAAAGCAGAAGTGCTCAAAGCAGTTCGCCTCGCCGTAAAAGTTGACGTCGGTGCATAGCTCGTATCCGGGCGTTTCAATGCCCACCAGCTCCCCGAACAGGGCCAGGGCCGCCTCGTCCCCCGCCCGGAGGTCCTCCGACTCCCCCTCCCCGTTCCGGAAAGCGTTGACCGTGGTGCCGGAAGCGGAGATGCTGGACCATACCCTCGCTTTGGAGGGGTCCGGCTGCTCATAGAGGGGGCGCTCCGGGTCCCAGTGGTCCGGGTCCATCAGGCTGCCGGACAGGTTATAGGGCCAGAGGTCCGGACTGGGGTAGCCGGTGGGAGCCTCTTCCTCCTCGTCCTGCGCCAAAGCCAGGCCCAAAGCGTCGGCGGTGTGGTCCAACAGGTCGGCGAGGGGGCCGGCGTATTCGCCGCTCTGGGCGTGCCACACCGGCAGGGTGGCGGGCAGTTCGGCGGCGGTGATGTTCCAGGTGGGGTTGTTTCCCCGGATGTCGTCCAGGCTCCCGGCCACGTAAGTCACCCCGCCGCCCATGCCGGCAGAGTCATCCCCCAGCACCAGCACCGGCAGGCCATCGCATTCCCCCAAATCGAAGTTTCGCACCGGGGGCCCGGCCTGTTTGTCCTCCGTCTCGTTTCCGGTGGTGCCGCCGGTGAAGCCCTTCTCCGCCCGGGGGGCGGCGTTCAGGTTGTACTCCGCCGCCGCGGGGCTGCTGGCGGCCTCCTGGGCGACGTCCGCCACGCCGCCGGCGCTGCCAAGGGGCAGCAGGCCGGAGCGCACCGCGGCGGGCGCCAGCAGCAGGGCCAGCACCGCGGCGGCCGCCAGCTGGGGGGCGTACCGCTTTGCCAGCCGCAGCCGGGGAGCGGCTTTGGCTTTTTCCTGTTCGGCGCGGGCGGCGGCCATCTTCTCCCGGGTGGCGGCCATCCAGGCCTCGCTGGGAGCGACCTTGTCCATGGCGCTCTGGTAATCCTTGTGATCAGGCACGGTCAAAACTCCCCTTTCAGTGTGTTTTTCAGCAGTGCCCGGCCCCGGGCCAGCTGGCTGAGCACGGTGTTCTGGTTGAGGTCCAGCAGCTTTGCGATCTCACCGGTGGAATAGCCCTGTATGTAGTGGAGATAGATCACCTGCCGGTATTTCATCGGCAGGTCCCCCACCGCTTTCATCACTTCGCTCTCGGCGGGGGTAAAGGGCACGCTGAGGCCCTCGTCCAGCGCGTCGGTGCGGCGCTGCCAGGCGCTGCGGAAGTGGCTTTTGCACCGGTTGATGGCGCAGCGAAGCAGCCACGCCTGCTGATGCGCGGGGCTCTCGAAGGCGGGATCCTTTTTGAGCAGGGTGAGGAAGACCTCCTGGGAGATATCCTCGGCGTCCTGCATATTCTTCACAAGGCCAAAGGCTGTACGCAGCACCAGCGGGCCGTAGTACTCCAGTGCCTGTTCCGCGGTGAGCACCTTGTCTGCCACCCCGTTCATGCCCCGCGCCCCCTTCCGTCTTTTATACTTTTGTTCTGGGCCTATTATTGCACACCGGCGAAAAAAAAGCAAAGGCCCGCCGCCGGGCAAAAAGCCGGGGGCGCGGCGGCCTCTTCGGCCTGCCGCACCCCCGGCGCGCTGCTGCTTATTTCTTTTCCGCCGGTTTTTCCGCCCCGGCCAGCGGGGCCTCGAACCAGAAGATGGTGCCCTTGCCCAGAGTGCTGTTCACCCCGAAGCGGAAGCCGTGCCCCCGCAGGATGGCCTTGGTGATGGACAGACCCAGCCCGGTGCCCACCTTGCCCGCGTCCGAGCGGCTGCGGTAGTACCGGTCGAAGATATAGGGCAGGTCCTCGGGGGCGATGCCCGCGCCGTGGTCCTCCACCTCCACCCGGGCGCAGCCCGCTTTGGGGATCACCCGCAGGAAGAACAGCCCGTCCTGGCCCACGTGGTGCATGGCGTTGCCCAAAAGGTTGTGGAGCACCCGCTCCATCATGGCCGGGTCGGCGTTGACGATGCAGGGGGTGTCCGCCTGCAATTCCAGCCGGCAGCCGTTTTGGACGCACACCGCCTCGTACCGCTGGGCCACCTCCTCGCAGAGCTGGCTCAGATCGAACCGCACCCGCCGGGGCTGCTCGGTGCCGCTGGACACCTTGGACAGCTCCATCACGCTGTTCACCAGGCCGGACAGCCGGTCGGTCTCGTCCACGATCACGTTGAGCTGGTCGGTGCGTTTGACGGCGTCCTCGCCGGTGAGGTCCCGCACCGTCTCGGCGTAGCCCTTGATCAGGGTGAGGGGGGTGCGCAGGTCGTGGCTCACGTTGGCCAGCAGCTCCCGCTGGAGCTGGGCCGAGCGGGCCACCTGGTCCGCCATGTAGTTGAACTCGTCCGCCAGCCGGCCGATCTCGTCCGACTGGGGCACGTCCACCCGCACCGAGTAGTCCCCGTCCGCCATCTTCTTGGCGGCGGCGGACAGCTGGCTCAGCGGCCGGGCGAGCCAGCGGCTGAGCAGCCAGGAGGTGAGCACCGCCAGCACCATCAGGCAGATGAAGATACCGGGCATCAGCTGGCCCTGCACCACCGCCGCCTCGCTGACCCGGGTGAGGGTGGTGGAGATGATCACGGAATAGCTGCCCCACTCGCCATTTTGGGCCAGCTTGCCCACCACCATCTGCTGGGCGCCGCTGGTGGTGCCCACGATCTGGCTCACCGAGCCGTTTTTCATCACCGCCTGGCGAAAGGCGGTGATGGTGTCGCTGTCCCGCCGGGTGATGATCTTGCCGCCGAACAAGTCTCCCGAGGACTCGTGGAGCAGGCAGGGATAGACGTTCTCGCTGCTGGCCACGTGGCGCAGGGTGGAGTCGGCGATGTCCACACAGCAGTTGCGGAAATCCAGCCTGCCGTCCTGGGCGGCCTCGTCCACCCCGGCCCAGAAGTCCTCGTTCTTCACCGCCTCGGAAAAGGTGAACGCCCGGTAGCTCACCGGCGCGTCACAGGCTTCGATCATGGCCACCAGAGCGTCCACCTGGGTGTTCAGGTAGTTGTAGATGTGCCGGTTGTACAGGGGCTGGATCAGCTGGCCGGTGATGAACCACACCAGCGAGAGCATCAGCGCCACCACGGCGCAGAGCACCAGCATCAGCCGCCAGCGCAGGCTGAAAAAGCCCGGGCGCCCGGGCCGGGCCTTGTGTTTTGTGTCGGTCATTTACTTCACCGCATCCGGATCAAATTTGTAGCCGATGCCCCACACGGTGACGATGGCGTCCCGGTAGCGGCCCAGGTGGCTGCGGAGCATCTTGATGTGGGTGTCCACCGTGCGGTCCTCGCCGAAATAGTCGTAGTTCCACACCTTTTGCAAAATGCGCTCCCGGCTCAGGGCGATGCCCCGGTTTGCCGCCAGGAACACCAGCAGGTCGAACTCCTTGGGGGTGAGGCTGGCCTCCTGGCCGTCCACCTTTACGCTGTGGCTGGCCTGGTCCACCACCAGGCCCCCAAAGGTGTACACGCTGCCCGGGGTCTCGGTGCGGGGCAGGGTGCGCCCCAGCACCGCCTTGACCCGGGCCACCAGCTCCCGGGGGCTGAACGGCTTGACCACGTAGTCGTCCGCCCCGCCCTCCAGGCCCGCCAGCTTGTCGTACTCCTCGCCCCGGGCGGTGAGCATGATCACCGGGGTGGCGATCTTGCGGCTGCGCATCTCCTTTAAGCAGGTCATACCGTCCACAAAGGGCATCATGATGTCCAGGATCACCAGGTCCACGTCCCCGGCGGACAGGGCGGCCAGCGCCGCGCCGCCGTCCCCCGCCTCCTCGCAGGAAAAGCCGTCGTGCTCCAGGTGGGCGCGGATCAGTTCCCGGATGCGGGGCTCGTCGTCCACGATGAGAATTTTTGCCATGGTGCTCTCCTCCCTTGCCGTACGTCGTGTCTCTTTTATCATCATAGCGGGTGAATGTGGCGAAAGTGTGAAACAGCGGCCGGTTTTGCCGTTTTTTCGTTGACGGCGCCAGGCGCGCAGGGTACAATAGGGGCAGTTCACTCTGCCGGGGCCCGCCGGGCCCGGTTTTTCAAGGAGATGTCCCGCCATGCCCATCGTGTTGCTCATCGTCGCCGGCGTTCTTGCGCTGCTGGCCCTGTTTTTGCTGCTGCCCGCCCGGCCCGCCCCCGGCCAGGCGGCCCCCTTTGCCGGCCGCTGCTACGCCCACCGGGGGCTGCACAGCCCCGACAAGTCCATCCCGGAGAACAGCCTTGCCGCCTTTGACGCCGCCGCCGCGGCCGGCTACGGCATGGAGCTGGACGTGCAGCTCTCGAAAGACGGCCAGGTGGTGGTGTTCCACGACGACACGCTGGACCGGGTCACCGGCGTTCACGGCCGGGTGGACGCCTTCGACTGGGCGGAATTGAAAGAGATGCCCCTGTGCGGCACCGGGCACCACATGCCCCTTTTCACCGAGGTGCTGGCCACGGTGGCGGGGCGCACGCCGTTGATCGTGGAGCTGAAAAGCGGCCCCCGCAACAAGGAGCTGTGTCAAAAGACGCTGGCGCTGCTGCGAAACTACCCGGGCGATTTTTGCGTGGAGAGCTTCGACCCCACCATCGTGGCCTGGTTCCGCCGCAACGCGCCGGACATCCTGCGGGGCCAGCTTTCCGACAGCTGCGCCTCCTTTCGCAAGGACGGCGACAGCCTCCTTGGCGCTTTTGTGCTGAGCAGGTGCCTGGGCAACTTCCTGGCCCGGCCCCAGTTCATCGCCTGGGGCCCGGACCCGAAAAACGCGGCGGTGCGCTTTGTGGAGGGCTTTGGGCCCATGCGGGTGTTCTGGACGGCCCGCCCGGGCATGGACCACGAGGCCCTGACGCGCCAGTATGACGGGGTCATCTTTGAACATTATGCCCCGCCCGCCCGCTATTGACCCGCCAAAACAGCTTCGCCCGCCCCGGCATCTGCCGGGGCGGGCGTTTTTCATTCCTTTCCGCCGGCCCGGCGGTAGCAGCGCCAGAGGCCCTCGAAGAGCAGGTCCGGCGCGAGGCTGGGCTTGGTGGCGCAATAGGGGGCCACCAGGGGAGCCAGCCCGCCGGTGAGGATCAGGCTGGGCGCGCCCTCGGCCGGGTCCATTTCGGCGGCCATGCGGCGGAACATGCCGTCCACCAGGCAGGCGGCCCCGTAGATGACGCCGCTCTGCATACTCTCGGCGGTGGTGGTGCCGATGGCGGGGCCCGGCGGCTCGAAAGCGATGGAGCGCAGGTGGCTGGCCCGGCTCACCAGGGCGTCCAGCCCCAGGGCCACCCCCGGCGCGATGGCCACCCCCAGCACGTCCCCCGCCTTGTTCTGGGCGCAGAACGTGGTGGCGGTGCCCAGGTCCGCCACGATGGCGGGCATGGCAAAGCGGGCCAGCGCCCCCTCGGCCCCGGCCATCATGTCCGCGCCGATGGCGTCCCGGGTGAGCACCCGGAAGCCGATGTTCTCCGGCCCCAGCACCACCGGCTCGCAGCCGGTGACGGCCCGCAGGGCGGCGGACACCGGCCCGGTGAGGGGCGGCACCACGCTGGACAAAGCGCACCCGCTCCATTCTTTCACGGCAAAGGGCTTCAGCGCCTCTGCCAGGGCGGCGGTGTAGCGCGCCTCGCTCCAGCCGCGGTCGGTGGGGAGCTGGCCGGCGCAGACGGCCTTTCCCCCCTGCCAGCCGGCCAGGCTCAACCGGGTGTTGCCCATGTCCACAAGCAGTACCATCCGCGCTCCTCCTTATTTTGAAGATGGGTCAGTTTCAGTATACCCCGCCCGGCGGCGGGATGCAAGAATAAAGCGGCAGGGGGCGGAATAGGTATAAACAGGAGTTCCCACGACAAACGAGGAGGGTACAGATATGTTTGTGTTGACATTCGGCAAAAACGGCCTGCGGAGGCTGGGGGCCGTGGCGGTGTGCGGCGTGGCGCTGGCGGGCGCGGTGTTCGCCGCGGGCACCTTTTTCTTTTCCGAAGAGGAGGCCGCCGCCACCGCCGCCCAGCCCACCGACCCCACCGCCATGAAGATCGAGGGCACCGACGACATCCAGACCTTTTTCAAGGCCTACGGTCTGGAGGTGGACCTGGCCACCGCCACGGTGGATAAGGTGAAGATCCCGAAAAAGTGGGACGAGAGCTTCTCCGCATTCAACACGGTGGTAAAGGAGAGCGGCCTGGACCTGGACAAATACAAGAACAAGACGGTGGAGAAGTGGCTGGCCCTGTGCCCCGCCCGCAGCGCCGGGGAGGAGCAGGTGTACGGGGTGCTGCTGGTGTACAAGGAGGAGCCGGTGGGGGCCTATCTGCTGGCAAAGCCCAGCGGCGAGGTCACCGGCCTGGTCACCGCCGCCACCACCGCCGCCCCGCTGACCGATGAGGCCGCCGCCGAGACGGCCGCCGGCTTTGGGGAGGAGGCCGCCGAGACCGCCGCGCCGGCCCAGGAGGCAGCCGCCGAGGCCAACGCCCCGCTGGCCGACGAGACGGTGGAGACCGGCGGCGAGATCAGCCTGGAGGACGCGGGCGCGATGCCCATTGAATAAGGCCGGCAGACTGCTTTTGTCGATAAACCTCTCGGGAGAGCAAAAATAAAGTCGGGATCCACGGGCGTGTACCGGGGATCCCGACACCTTGACAGAAAAAACCGACCGTTTTCGTGTGCGTAGTGCGCGAAAGCGGTCGGTTTTTTGCCGGAAAGGGGCACTGGGGGAAACCAATAAGCATCCCCCGCGCATCGCGCGGGTGGTGCGTTTGGTGTCCCTCAGGAGGCTGTCGAACTTTTTCGACAGCCTCGGAGCGCCCCGGGCGTGCCCGGGGCGCTGCTTTTGTGGTTGGGGGCGGCGTGTCTCACGGCTGGGCGTCCCAGCCGGCGATCTTGCGGCCCATGAGCACCCCCATGACGCTGGCCATCATCAGGCCGCGGGTCCAGCCGCAGGAGTCGCCCAGGCAGTGGAGGCCTTTCACGTTGGTGACCAGGTCCTCGTCCATCTTCACCTTGTTGGAGTAGAACTTCAGCTCCGGGCTGTACAGCAGCGTCTCGTCGCTGGCAAAGCCCGGCACCACTTGGTCCAGCATCTGGATAAAGGCGATGATGTTGGTCATGGCCCGGTAGGGCATGGCGGCGGTGATGTCGCCGGCCACCGCGTCCACCAGGGTGGGGCGCACGTTGCTCTGGCTCAGCTCCTTGGCCCAGGTGCGCTTGCCGTCCAGGATGTCGCCGTAGCGCTGCACCAGGATGTGGCCGGCGCCCAGCATGTTGGTGAGCTCGCCCACCTTTTGGGCGTACTCGATGGGCTGGTTGAAAGGCTCGGTGAAGTTGTGGCTGCACAAAATGGCCAGGTTGGTGTTGTTGCTCTTGGTCTCCTTGTAGCTGTGGCCGTTGACCACCGCCAGGTCGTTGTCGTAGTTCTCCTGGCTGACAAAGCCGCCGGGGTTCTGGCAGAATGTCCGCACCTTGTTTTTAAAGGGCTTGGGGTAGCCGATGAGCTTGGACTCATACAGCACCTTGTTCACCTTTTCCATCACCTCGTTGCGCACCTCCACCCGCACGCCGATGTCCACGGTGCCGGGCTTGTGGGCGATGCCGTGCTGGGCGCACAGCCGCTCCAGCCAGTCGGCGCCCCGGCGGCCGGTGGCCACCACCGTGCGGCGGGCCGGGATCTCCTCCTCGGCGCCGCCCTTTGCCGGGCGCACTTTCACGCCCCGGCAGACGTCGTTCTCGATGAGCAGGTCCACGCACTCGGTGTCAAAGCGCAGCTCCACCCCGGCGTCCGCCAGGTGTTTTTGCAGTGCCAGGTACAGGTCCTGGGCCTTTTCGGTGCCCAGGTGGCGGATGGGGCAGTCCACCAGCTTGAGGCCGGCCTTGATGGCGTTCTTGCGGATCTCCCGGATCTCCTCGCCGTCGTAGATGCCCTCCACATGGGGGTCGGCGCCGAACTCCAGGTAGATGGAGTCGGTGTAATCGATGAGGCTCTGGGCAAACTCCTCGCCGATGAGGCTGGGCAGCTCGCCCCCCACCTCGTAGCACAGGCTGAGCTTGCCGTCGGAGAAAGCGCCCGCGCCGGAAAAGCCGGTGGTGATGTGGCAGTAGGGCTTGCAGTTCATGCAGCGGCCGGTCTCCGCCTTGGGGCAGTGGCGCTTTTCCACCGGCCGGCCCTTTTCCACGATGACGATGTTCTGTTTTTTGCCCTTGCGGAGCAGCTCCAGCGCGGTGAAGATGCCGGCGGGGCCGGCGCCCACGATGACCAGGTCGTACATTTCCAAATGACCTCCCGTTTCTCTTTGCCCGTTGTTTCCTGATGCTTTTCACGCGAAAAGACCCCCGCCGGCGGACGCCGGCAGGGGTCTTGCTTTGCCTTATCCCTTTTATTATTAGCATAAAGTCATACTTTTGTCAACAGGGAATTTCCGGCAGAGGCGCCCCGAACGTGATGGTCTGCCCCGCCGCGTCCACCCGGGCCGGCACCCCAAGGGGCAGGATGCACCGGGGCAGGGCGTGGCCCACGCTCACCTGTGCCAGGATGGGCAGGGCGGCGTCGTCCGCCGCCGCCACCAGCCGCCGGTGGTATTCCTCCAGGTACACATTGTCCATGGGGCGGCCGAAGAGCACGCCGTTCACCGCCTTGAACACCCCCGCCTGCTTCAGAAAGCCCAGGGCGCGGCTGAACTTTTCCGGCGACATTTTTTCCTCGCTGGTCTCCAGCAGCAGGATACGGCCCCGCCAACCCGCCGCGTCGGGGAACAGGCCGTATTTTCGGCACACCGCCGGCATGTCGGCGTAGCGCCCGCCGTCGAAGAAGTCATAGAGGGTGTCCAGGCAGCCGCCCAGGATCCTGCCGGAAAAAACCGGCGGCCCCTGCAGCAGTTTCCAGCCGCCGGCGGGGTGGGCGGGCAGCGGCCTGCCCAGCTGCCCGGGGCCGTAGTCGGCGCGGCCCTCGTACCAGACGTCGCTGGGCCGCACCTGCCGGATGGTCCCGGTGCGGAGCAGCTCCTCGAAATACCGCCGGGTGTAGGGCAGCATCTCCTTGTCCAGCTCGCAGACATCGGGCAGAAAGGCCTGGCCGTAAAAGCTGCACAGGCCCGCCTTGTGGAGCATCAGGTGGTTGACGGTGGTGTCGGAAAAGCCCAGGAAAGGCTTTTGGCAGGCGACCTTTTCCAGCTGGTTTTCCCCGAACAGATAGGGCGCCAGCCGGTAGGTGTCGTCGCCGCCCAGCGCGCAGAGGATAAGGTTGATCTCCGGGTCGCGGAACGCCTCCAGCAGGTCGGCGGCCCGCTCTTCCGGGTGGGCTTTCAGGTGGTCGATGCCCTCAAGGGCATGGGGCAGGAACTTCACCCGCAGGCCGTAGTGTTCCAGCCGGCGCACCCCCAGCTCCAGCTCGTGGCGGACAAAGTCCTCCCCCAGCGTGCCGGCGGAGAGGCTGACCACCCCCACCGTTTTGATCATGGCTCATCCCTCCTCTTTATAAGATCGTTCCCCGCCGCGAACGCGGCGGGGAACGGCGGTCTTTTTATCCCTCGGCTGCCCGCAGGATCAGCTCGGCGCACAACTGCTGCCCCAGGGCCGCGTTGAGGCACAGGTCGTAGTGGCCCGCCTCCCCCCAGCGGTATTCGGTGTAGTAGTTGTAGTAGGCGGCGCGGCGGCGGTCCTCCCGCTCCAGCAGGGCGTTGGCCGTTCTCTCGTCCGCTTCGGGGGGGATCGAGCCGTCCTTTTTCGCCCACTCCCGGCGCCAGGCCTGGGGCGCGTGGAGGAAGACGCTGAGCACGTCCGCCCGCTCCCGCAGGACATAGTCGCCGCAGCGGCCCACGATGACGCAGGGGCCCTTGTCCGCCAGGCCCCGGATGATCTGGCTTTGCAGCACGAACACCTGGTCGCTCAGGGGCAGCTCGCCCCCCATGGTGTACAGGCTGTACAGCAGGCTGCCGGTGCGCCGCTTCTCGCTGGCGGCGATGGCCTCCTCCGACAGGCCGCTCTCCTTGGCGGCCAGGGTGATGAGCTCCTTGTCGTACATGGGCACCCCCAGCCGCCCGGCCACCGCCCGGGCGATGTCCAGGCCGCCGGTGCAGTACTCCCGTCCGATGGTGATCACGCCGTATTTCATGACAAAGCCCCCTTTTCGTTCGGTTCAGCCGGGCAGGTTCACGTCCCCCACAAGGGCGCACCCGTCCGGGTCGATGGCGTACACGGTGATGCGGCCCTTGGCCGCGAACAGCTCCGGCGGCAGCTGCACGCCGCCGGCGGCGGTGGGCTGCAAAAACCGGAACGTCTTGTGGGCGGCGGTGGCGTGGACGGCCCCGTCCGCCACGGCGCAGGCCAGGGTGCCGGCAAAATCCTCAGGCAGGGGCAGGTCCTCGCCCCCGTCGCTTTGGAACATATAGGCGCCCACCTGCTCCAGCGGCCGCAGCCGGGCGTGGCGGCGGTGGGGGCAGCCCTCGCCCCGGCCTTTCTGCCGGCCGGGGATCACCAGGGCCAGGCCCTGGTAGGCCTGCCAGAAAGCCTCGGCGGGGTAGGCCCGCTCGGCCTCGGCGTTGGTGGGGGCCAGGCTGTCGTTCACCAGCACCTGCACCCCCTGTTCGGACACCTCAAAGCCCCGCAGGGCCATCAGCTGGGCCTCCACGCTTTCAAAGGAGCCCGGCAGCAGGGCGCGGCCGCTGGCGGCGGCCTCCTCCTCGGTGGCGGCATAGCGCAGGAACACGCCCACCGAGTCCCCCTGCTTGATGCGCTGCCACAGCTCCTCCGGCTCCAGGTAGGCCAGGTAGGCCCGGTAGCCGTAGCAGCCGGCCAGGGCGGCGGCAAAGGAGAAGTTGCGGGTGCCCGTGTCCTCGTCGCCCCAGTCGAACATTGCCTGGGCCAGCTCCTCCGGCAGCACGTCCTGGCCCCACCGGTTGAGCAGGCTGGCCAGGGTCACGGGGGTGCTCATGCCGTCCCGCAGGTGGGGGTCCCGCTGCTTCTGGCTGTAAGCGGGCAGATGCAGCTGCCGGCTGTACGGCTGCGCCGGCGCCGGCTGGCCGCCCACCGGGCGCACGCTGGCGGCCAGCAGCCACACCCGGGGGGTCAGCCGCTCGTCCTCGGTGTACAGGTAGATGCGGAGCTGGGCCTGGGTGGCCTTTCCCCGGGCAATGTGCAGCACGTTGCGCCAGGTGAACACCGGCTGGCTCTCGTCGCCGGTGATGCTGGCCCGCCGGATGTAGGGGCTCCACTTGCCAAAGCTCATCCAGCCGCTCCAGCCGTCGCCCACCCGCACCCGGGCCTGGGCCTCCACCACGGTGCCCGGCGGAGTCTCGGCGTTCCAGCTCATCACCAGCCGGTCGAAAGCGGGCAGGTTCACCGGCTGGGAGGTGTAGCAGCCGTAGAGCACATGCCGCCCCGCCGCCTGCTCCAGGCAGACGCCGTGCTCGGTGAGGGCCACGTTGTCCAGCTCGCCCCGGGTAAAGGCGTCGGTGCCGCTGAGGATGTAAAGGTTTTTCCCGTTTTGCATGGCGATCGTCCCCTGTCCGCCGCCCCAGGCCGTGACTGCAAGGCTGGCGCGGCGTTCTGCGTTTGATTTTATGGTATCCCATTTTGGGGCGTGCTGTCAAGCGTTGCGCCGGCCGTTTGCCCCGCGCTTTCCTTGACATCTATCCGGGATTTGCTATACTTACCTTGATTACCGCGGGCGCATGTTCCTGGCATCCGCGCATCGGGAGGACAACAGATGGAAAAGATGGATTTTGAACGTTTTGAAAAGGCTTTGCGCGTTTTGGCGATTGCACTTTTTCTCCTCCTTGTTCTTTCACTGATTCCCATTGTACACGTCGCTTTTTCTTCCTACCCCGCCGCTGACGATTTTAGTTATGTGGCAAACACTGCGCCGATCTGGCGTCAGACCCATTCCCTTACCGCTGTCTTTTCCGCGGCGTGGCAGCACGTGCAGCAGACCTACCAAACCTGGCAGGGCAGTTTTGTCGCTGTTTTTTTGATGTGCCTGCAACCGGGTTTTCTGGATACCTCTTTGTATTTCGCCGGTTGCCTCGCGCTGCTCTTCAGTTTTGTTTTCTGCTCCTTCTTTTTGTTTTATACCCTTGCTCGCCGGCTTTTGGAGTGCGAGCGGGTCGTCAGCTTGATCGTCGCTTTCACCCTTGTCTTCCTTTCGCTGCAATTCACCTATGACCCGGTGGAATCTTTCTTCTGGTACAACGGCGGCGTGTATTATACCTTTTTCTACTCGCTGTGCGCCCTCTTGTTTGGCTTGCTTGCGCGGGCTTTTACAAGTCAAAGGAAAAAAGTTGCGGCCATCCAATACGCTTTTTGCCTGCCGCTGGCCTTTCTGATCGGCGGTGGTAGTTTTCCTCCCTCTCTTGCCTCCCTGGTGGTCCTGAGTCTGATGGCTCTCTTTTTCGGCTGGAAGCGCCGCCCTCTTCGTGCGGCGGGCACATGCCTTGTGCTGGCGGCAATGGCTGCCTCTTTCTTTATCAATGTTTTGGCTCCCGGCAACGCGATACGGCAGATGCAAGCAGGCAGCCCCCACTCGCCGGTCACGGCCATTCTGCTCTCCCTCGTGTACGGGGCCTACGCGTTTTGCAACTGTACCAGCCTGCCCGTGATCGCCGGTTGGGCTTTCCTTACCCCATTCCTCTATCGGGCTGTTGCCCGGCTGCGGTTCACCTTCCCCTTTCCCTTATTGTTCGCCGGTTTGCTGTTT
The DNA here is from genome assembly GCA_019117205.1 of Candidatus Allofournierella merdigallinarum. GTDB lineage: Bacteria > Bacillota > Clostridia > Oscillospirales > Ruminococcaceae > Allofournierella_A > Allofournierella_A merdigallinarum. Next base: position 38,211 of record DXAC01000052.1, read on the forward strand.
GGCATATTCTCCGCACAGGGTACGCCCGTTTTCTACGCGTTGGGCATGAATATGCCCGAGCGGGTCATCAACATCATCTATTTCAGCTGTTATCCCTATACCCTGCTTGCCTGGTCCTACTTCCTGGGCTGGCTCTCCCACAGAGAGTGGTGGACGGGTTTTCTCGCCCGCGCCGGCCTGCGGTGGAGCCTCGCCGGAGGGGCCGCCTTTTGCGCCGTTGTGCTCTGCGCCGGGGCGGCGGGGACGCTGGGACTTATTCATGTGGGCAAAGACCCGAACAGCGGGAACATGCAGATGACCGGCTTGCCGCTGAGCGCCCAGGCCGCGGTCTGCCTTGCAACGGGAGAAGCCCAGGATTTTCACGCGCAGCTTCTGGAGCGGGAAGCCACATATTGCGACGAATCCCTTTCTCACGTGCGGGTGGAATCCTTGCGCAGCAAGCCTGTTCTGCTGTTCATAGAAGACATTCAAGAGGACCCCGCCTACTGGGTCAATCAGTCGATCGCAAAATTCTTTGAAAAGGACTCCGTTGCACTTGCCAGTGGGAATTGAACGAGGCGCTGTATGCTCATGTGGACCGCCCGGCTAAAGCCGGGCGGCCTTTTCGCTGCCCGCGCCGCGGACGCTCTTGCGTCGGCGCGAGGATAAATATTCCTTGTACATTTTTGTCTGAACTCGTATACTATAATTAGTTTTATGAACACGGGCCGCGGAGCCGGCCCGAATTCTAAGCGAAGGTGTATTTTATGAAGATCATCATCGCGGGCGACGGCAAAGTGGGCCTCGCCCTTATGCGTCAGCTGCTCTACGAGGGGCACGACGTGACCATTGTGGACTCCAACCCCAACGTTTTGCAGGCCAACATGTTCCAGTACGACGTGCTGGCGGTGCAGGGCAACGCCGCCACCATGGACGCTTTGCGCCAGGCCAACGTGGCCGAGGCGGACCTGCTGATTGCCGCCACCAGCGCCGACGAGATCAACCTGCTGTGCTGCCTCACCGCCAAGAAGATGAACGGCCGGCTGCACACCATCGCCCGGGTGCGCAACCCGGACTACACCGAGCAGCTGTTCGCCATGCGGGAGGAGCTGGGCCTTTCCATGACCATCAACCCGGAGCTGTCGGCCGCCCGGGAAATTTTCCACCTGCTCCAGTTCCCCAGCTTTTTGCACCGGGACAGCTTCGCCAAGGGCCGGGTGGAGATCGTGGGCCTGCGGGTGGACGAGGGCAGCCGGCTGGAGGGGGTCGCCCTGCACCAGCTGTACAAGATCGCCCAGGTCAAGGTGCTGGTGTGCGCCGTGCTGCGGGAGGGCCGGGTGACCATCCCGGACGGCAGCTTCCAGCTGCAAAAGGGCGACCGGATCTTCGTCACCGCCCGGGCGGTGAACCTGGCCCAGCTGATCAAAAACCTGGGCATCGCCAAACAAAAGGTCCGCCGGGTGATGCTGGTGGGCGGCGGCCACATCAGCTTCTACCTGGCCCAGCGGCTGCTGGACGCGGGGCTCAGCGTGAAGATCATCGAGCAAAACCCCGACCGGGCCCGCTTTCTGGCAGAGAACCTGCCCCGGGCCGCGGTGGTGCTGGGGGACGGCTCCTCCCAGGAGCTTCTGTTCCGCGAGGGGCTGGAGGAGGCGGACGCGCTGGTCAGCCTCACCGGCATCGACGAGGAGAACATCGTGCTGAGCATGTACGCCCACACCCAGGGGGTGCCCAAGGTGGTCACCAAGGTGAACCGGCTGGAGTACAGCCGGATGTTCGTGGACCTGGAGGTGGGCAGCATCGTGAGCCCCAAGGAGCTGTGCAGCGCCCTGATCGCCCGGTATGTGCGGAGTATGCAGAACAAGACCGGCAAGATCCTTACCCTGCACCCCATCGCCGAGGGCACCGCCGCCGCCATGGAGTTCCGGGTGGACGACTCGGTGCATTTCCGGGGCACCCCGCTGAAAGACGTGCCCCTGCGCCCCGGGGTGCTGATCAGCTGCATCACCCGGGCGGGCAGCACCATCATTCCCGACGGCGCCTCCAGCTACGAGACCGGCGACACGGTGGTGGCGGTGAGCACCCTGGAGGCCCCGGTGCTCCAGATGAACGACCTGTTCCAGTGACCGGGCGCGGCAACGCGATTATGTGAAGAGGAAGTGCGGATTTGAATTTTCGTGCGATCAACCACACCATCGGAATGATCATTCTGGTGGAGATGGGCTTCATGGCCCCCAGCCTTATCTGGTGCTGGCTGGACAGCGACCGTGCCACCGCCACAGCCTTTGGCGGCACGCTGCTGGTGATGGGCCTGTGCGCCGGCCTGTTCCTGCTGGTGGGCCGGCGGGCAAAAGGGAGCATCTTTGCCCAGGAGGGCTTTGTGACGGTGGCCATCAGCTGGATCGTGCTGTCGCTGCTGGGCTGCCTGCCCTTTTACTTCAGCGGGGCGATCCCCCACTACATAGACGCATTGTTCGAGGTGGTCAGCGGCTTCACCACCACCGGTTCCTCCATTCTGGCGGACCCGGCGGCCCTGAGCCGGGGGCTGCTGTTCTGGCGCAGCACCACCCACTGGCTGGGCGGCATGGGCATCCTGGTGTTCATGCTGGCCATCCTGCCCGCCAGCCACCGGGGCGCGCTGCATCTGATGCAGGCGGAGAGCCCGGGGCCCACCGTGAGCAAGTTCACCCCCCGGCTGCGCCAGACCAGCAAGATCCTGTACACCATCTACCTGGCGCTGACCCTTTTGTGCATCGCCTTTTTGCTGGCGGGGGGTATGCCGGTGTTTGACAGCCTGTGCACCGCCTTTGGCACCGCCGGCACCGGCGGCTTTGGCATCAAGGCGGACAGCATGGCCTCTTACAGCCCCTACCTGCAATGGGTCATCACCGTGTTCATGGCCTTGTTCGGGGTGAACTTTTCGGTGTACTACCTGCTGCTTATGCGCCAGGTGGGCGCCGCGGTGAAAGACGAGGAGGTGCGCCTGTATTTCGGCATCATGATCGCCTCCGGCGCGCTGATCGCCTGGGACATCCGGTACATCATCCCCGACCTTTCCGACCGGGTGCGCCACGCCTTTTTCCAGGTGAGCAGCATCATGACCACCACCGGCTTTTCCACCGTGGACTTCGACGTCTGGCCCCCCTTTTCCAAGGCCATTCTGCTCTGCCTGATGGCGGTGGGCGCCTGCGCCGGCTCCACCGGCGGCGGCTTCAAGGTGATCCGGCTGGCCATTATGCTTAAGAGCCTGCGCCGGGCCATCCGCCACACCCTGCGCCCCAACAGCGTGCAGCTGGTGCGGGTGAACGGCAAGGTGCTGGCGGACGAGGTCATCCACAATGTGGGGGCCTACCTCACCGCCTATGTGGTCATCCTGTTCGGCAGCTTCGTGCTGGTATCCCTGGACGAGTTCAGCCTGGAGAGCAACATTTCCGCCGTGTTCGCCTGCTTCAACAACATCGGCCCCGGCTTTGCCGCGGCGGGCCCCATGAGCAACTTCGCCGCGTTCAGCGGCCTGTCCAAGCTGGTGCTCAGCCTGGATATGCTGCTGGGCCGGCTGGAGATCTTCCCCCTGCTGGCCCTGGCCAGCCGCCACAGCTGGAGCCGCCGGCTGTGAGCGGGCGGCCGCGGACAGCGCTGCGGCCCGCGCCTTACCGGCCCCAGGGTTTCCGGCCGCGCCTTTGCCCGGCCCGTGCTGTGTCGGCCCCGCGCTGTGCCGCTTCCGGCCCTTGTCCCTGCCAAAACGCCCCGGTCTTCCGCCGGGGCGTTTACTCTTTGGATAAACTTATAGAAATATTACAAATAGTCAGTTTCCCCCGTCCCCGCCCGCCGGGCGGCGTTTCCCACAACAACAAAGGCCCCCTGCCGGCGGCAGGGGGCCTTTACGATTTGGATATACACTTTACTTTTTACAAAAAGTAAAATTCAGGGCGGCTCATTCCGCCGGGTCTTCGGGGGCGCGGCGGCCGGTCAGCCGGCGCAGGCCGTCCCCCGCTTTCGCGCCCAGGGCGCGGGTGAGCAGGCCCAGCAGCCCCGCCGCCAGCGCAGCGCCGCCGAAAAGGGCCAGCACCTGGGGCCAGCGGCCGGTGAGCTCGTCCAGCAGGGCGGTGAGTTGCTCCAGTTCCATCGGGGTCCCTCCCATGGGTCAGCGGGGTTCCAGCACGCCGGCGCGCACCCGGGCACGGCGCAGCTTGGCGGTGGCCAGCTCCTTTTCCCGGGGGGACAGATCGTCCCGGGCCAGCTGGGCCTCGGCGGCGGCGCGGGAGGCCTCTACCCGGGCGGCGTCGATGTCCTCGGCCCACTCAAAGGTGTTGGCCATCAGCCGCACCCTGCCGCCGGCCACCGACAGCATACCGCCGATGCAGGCGGCCCGGCGCACGGCGCCGTCCTCGGTGGTGATGCGGGCCTCGCCCATGCCCACCGCGGTGAGGTAATCGCAGTGGCGGGCCAGGATGGCCACGTCCCCCACGATGGTGCGGCAGAAGAGCTTTTGGGCCATGCCGTCGTAGGCCTGGCCGCCGGGGGTGACGATCTGCAGCGGAAAACTGGTCATGCCGTTTCACCTTTCTTTGCGGCGGCGACCACCTCGTCGATGGTCCCCTTGAAGAGGAACGCCGACTCAGGCAGGTCGTCGTGTTTGCCCTCCAAAATCTCCTTGAAGCCCCGGATGGTCTCTTTCAGGGGCACATACCGCCCCTCCATGCCGGTGAACTGCTCGGCCACGGTAAAGGGCTGGCTGAGGAAGCGCTGGATCTTGCGGGCCCGGTTGACGGTGACCTTGTCCTCCTCGCTGAGCTCGTCCATGCCCATGATGGCGATGATGTCCTGCAGCTCCTTGTAGCGCTGGAGCACCTGCTGCACGCCCCGGGCCACCTGGTAATGCTCCTGGCCCAGCACGTCCGGGGTGAGGATGCGGCTGGTGGAATCCAGCGGGTCCACCGCCGGGTAGATGCCCAGGTTGGAGATGGCGCGGGAGAGCACGGTGGTGGCGTCCAGATGGGCAAAGGTGGTGGCGGGGGCGGGGTCGGTGAGGTCGTCCGCCGGCACGTACACCGCCTGCACGCTGGTGATGGAGCCCTCCTTGGTGGAGGTGATGCGCTCCTGCAAGGCGCCCATCTCGGTGGCCAGGGTGGGCTGATAGCCCACGGCGCTGGGCATACGGCCCAGCAGGGCGGACACCTCGCTGCCCGCCTGGGTAAAGCGGAAGATGTTGTCGATGAACAGCAGCACGTCCTGGTGCTCCCTGTCGCGGAAGTACTCCGCCATGGTCAGGCCGGAAAGGCCCACCCGCATACGGGCTCCCGGGGGCTCGTTCATCTGGCCGTAGACCAGGGCGGTCTTGTTGATAACGCCGGAGCCTTTCATGTCGTTGTACAGGTCGTTGCCCTCGCGGGTGCGCTCGCCCACGCCGGTGAACACCGACAGGCCGCCGTGCTGGGTGGCAACGTTGTTGATCAGCTCCATGATGAGCACGGTCTTGCCCACGCCGGCGCCGCCGAACAGGCCGATCTTGCCGCCCTTGGCATAGGGGCAGATCAGATCCACCACCTTGATGCCGGTCTCCAGGATCTCGGTGGTGTTCTGCTGTTCCTCATAGCTGGGGGGCTGGCGGTGGATGGGCCAGCGCTCGGCCGTTTCGGGGGCGGGCATCTCGTCCACCGGCTCGCCCAGCAGGTTGAAGATGCGGCCCAGGCACTCCTTGCCCACCGGCACGGTGATGGGGCCGCCGGTGTCCACCGCTTTGGCGCCCCGCACCAGGCCGTCGGTGCCGCTCATGGCGATGCAGCGCACCACGTTGTCGCCGATGTGCTGGGACACCTCCACGATGAGGCTCTTGTCGCCGTTCTCCACCCGGATGGCGTTCAGCAGCGCGGGCAGCTGGCCGTCGGGGAATTTGATATCCAGCACCGGGCCGATGACCTGCACCACGGTGCCTTCGTGTTGATTCGGCATGGACATTTCTCCTTTTCACAGGTCGGGCGCAGGGGGTCAGCCCTCGGCGCCCGCCACGATCTCGGTGATCTCCTGGGTGATGGCCGCCTGCCGGGCCCGGTTGTAGTGCAGGCTCAAATTTTCGATCATCTCGCCGGCGTTTTTGCTGGCGGCGTCCATGGCGGTGCGGCGGGCGCCCAGCTCGCTGGCCACCGACTCGCACAGGGCCCCCCAGACGAGGCCCGCCAGGTACTCCGGCACGATGGCGTTGTACACCGTCTCGCTGTCCGGCTCGTAGAGGGTGGTCTGGCGGGGGCCGCTGCCCTTTGCCGCCGGCTGGTAGTTCAACGGCAGCAGCCGCAGGGTGGCGGGCTGCTGGCTGAGCATGGAGACGAAGTTGGTGTAGGCCAGCACGATCTCGTCGAACTCCCCCGCCACAAAGCCCTTTGCAAGGGTGCGGGCGATGTCGTAGCAACCGCTCATCTCCACATCCGCGGCCACGGCGTACCGGTCGGTGACGATGGGCACGCCCCGGCGGCGGTAGTGCTCCAGCGCCTTTTTGCCGATGGGCAGCACACACCAGTTCTTGCCCTCGGCGTGGGCGGCCACCGCCTTGAGGATGTTGGCGTTGTAGCCGCCCGCCAGGCCCCGGTCGCCGGCGATGACCACATAGCAGCTGGTCTTCACCGGCCGCTGGGCCAGGTAGGGCGAACGGAACTCGTCGTTGGAGTAGGCGATGTCATCCAGCGCCGCGTGGAGCACGTCGAAATAGGGGCGGCTGTGCTCCACCCGCTCCTTGGCGCGGCGCAGCTTGGAGGAGGCCACCAGCTCCATGGCCTTGGTGATCTGCATGGTGCCCTCGACGCTTTTGATCCGCAGCTTGATGTCCTTCATGGACGCGCCTGCCATATGCCGGTCCTCCTTATCTTGCGCTCAGGAATTGCTTTGTGTAGTCCGCCAGGGCGGCTTTCAGGGCGTTTTCGGTGTCCTCTTCCAGCTTGCCGGTGTCCCGGATGGCCGCCAGCACATCGGCGGCGTTGTTCTCCAGGTGCTCGTACAGGCCCTGCTCATACGCGCCCACATCCTCCACGGCCACATCTTTCAGCCAGCCGCGGGTGACGGCGTACAGAATGCACACCTGCTTTTCCACCGGCAGGGGGGAGTTGCGGTCCTGCCCCAGCACCGCCACGATCCGCTCGCCCTGGGCCAGACGGGCCTTGGTGTCGGCGTCCAGGTCGGAGCCGAACTGGGCGAAGCTCTGCAGCTCCCGGTACTGGCTGTACAGCAGCTTCAGGCTGCCGGCCACCTTTTTCATCGCCTTGATCTGGGCGTTGCCGCCCACCCGGGACACCGAGATGCCCGGGTTCACCGCCGGCATGATGCCGCTGTGGAAGAGTTCGCTCTCCAAAAAGATCTGGCCGTCGGTGATGGAGATGACGTTGGTGGGGATGTAGGCGGACACGTCGCCCGCCTGGGTCTCGATGATGGGCAGCGCCGTCAGGCTGCCGCCGCCGTACTCGGGGGCAAGGCGGGCGGCCCGCTCCAGCAGGCGGCTGTGCAGGTAGAACACGTCGCCGGGGTAGGCTTCGCGGCCCGGCGGCCGGCGGATGAGCAGGCTCAGGGCGCGGTAGGCCACCGCGTGCTTGGACAGGTCGTCGTAGATCACCAGCACATCCTGGCCTTTGGCCATGAAATACTCGCCCATGGCGCAGCCGGCGTAGGGGGCGATGTACTGCAGCGGCGACAGCTCGCTGGCGGTGGCGGACACCACGATGGTGTAATCCATGGCGCCGTTTTCCTCCAGGGTGTTCACCAGCTGGGCCACCGTGCTCTGCTTCTGGCCGATGGCCACGTAGATGCAGATGACACCGGTGCCTTTCTGGTTGATGATGGTGTCGGTGGCGATCACCGTTTTGCCGGTCTGCCGGTCGCCGATGATCAGCTCGCGCTGGCCCCGGCCGATGGGGATCATGGAGTCGATGGCCTTGATGCCGGTCTGCAGCGGCACGTTGACCCCCTGGCGCTGGATGATGCCCGGCGCGGGGGACTCGATGGGCCGGTACTCGCTGGTGTCGATGGGGCCCTTGCCGTCGATGGGCTGGCCCAGGGCGTTCACCACCCGGCCGATCATCGCCTCGCCCACCGGCACGCTCACCACGCGGCCGGTGCGCTTGACCACGCTGCCCTCCTTGATGCCGCCCTCGTCGCCCAGCAGCACGATGGAGACACTGTTCTCCTCCAGGTTCTGGGCCATGCCGTAAGCGCCGTTCTCAAACTCCACCAGCTCGCCGCTCATGCACTTTTCCAGGCCCACCGCCCGGGCGATGCCGTCGCCCACCAGGATCACGGTGCCGGTCTCGCTCTGCTCGATGGCGGCCTGGTAGTGTTTGATCTGGGCCTTGATGATCCGGGTGATCTCTTCGGGTTTTAATTGCATTCTTTCACCTTCTTGTTACAATGTGGCTGCCAGCAGGCGGCGCACCTCGTCCAGCCGGTTCTTCACCGTGCCGTCCAGCCGGGCGCCGTCCACCTCCAGCCGCACACCGCCCAGGCACCCGGGCTCCACCCGGGTGGTCAGGGCGATGGTCTTGCCGGTGAGAACCGCCAGCTTTTTCTTCAGCGCCTCGGCCTGCGCTTCGCTCATGGGCACCGCCGTTACCGCCGTGGCCTCCAGGATGCCGTGGGCCTCGTTGTAGCGGGCCCGGTATTCCTTGAGGCAGTCCGGCAGGGCGCGGATGGCGCCTTTCTCGCACAGGATCTTCAAAAAGTTCAAAAGATAGGGCTGCACCCGCCCGCCAAACGCCTCGTCCAGGGCGGCGCAGCGCTCGGCCTTGGGCACGCTGGGCAGGGCCAGCAGCTTTTCATAGTCCGGGTTTTCCGCCAACAGCCCGCGCACCTCGCAAAGCTCCTCCAGGATGGCCTCTTCCAGCCCCTCCTCGGCGGCCAAGGCGTAAAGCGCGCCGCCGTATTCGGCGCCCAGGGCGGTCATGACGCGTCACCCACGTTCTCGATGAAGCTGTCGATCAGGGCCTTGTGGTCGGCCTCGCTGATCTCCCGCTCCACCACCTTGCTGGCGATGGCCAGGGCCATGCCGCCGATCTCGTCCTTGGCGTCGTTCATGGCTTTCTTGCGGGCCTGCTCGATCTCCGCCTCGGCTTTCTGCTTCATCTGCACGGCCTGGGCGCGGGCGGCGGCCAGGGTCTCCTCGCTGCGGGCCGCGGCGGTCTTGTCCGCCTGGGCCAGCAGCGCGGCGGCCTCCTGCTTCGCGGTGGCCAGGTGCGCCTCGTAGTCGGCCTTTTCCGCCTCGGCGGTCTCCTTGGCCTTGCGGGCGTCCTCCAGCATGGCGTCCGCCCGGGCCTGGCGCTCGTCCAGGACTTTCTGCACCCGCTCGAACAGCAGCTTTTTGACGATCAGCGTGAGGATCAGCAGGTTGCCCAGCATCATGATCATATGCCAGGGCGTTATGGTGACCAGATCCTTAAATTGTTCCAATGGTCATTCCCCTTTCCTGCGGCTTATCGGGGCCTGTTTTCAGCCCAGCATGCCGATGAACATGCCCGGCGCCACGAAGATCAGCAGCAGGCCGGTGACGAAGCCGTAGATACCGGTGGTCTCGGCGATGGCGCAGCCCAGCAGCATGGTGCTGGTCACGTCGCCCTTGCACTCCGGCTGGCGGCCGATGGCCGTGCAGGCCTGGCCCACGGCGTACCCCTCGCCGATACCGGGGCCGATACCGGCGATCAGAGCGAGACCCGCGCCGATGGCGCAGCCGGCCAGAACGATTGCTTTTTCCATCATAGATAGTTCCTCCTAAAATGAAGTGCTTTGTTTATGCCGCCCCCCTCGGGGGGCGTTTTCCTCGCGGCCGGCGGCCGCGTCGGGTCGAAAGAGGGGCCGTCAGCCGTCGCTTTCGGCGGCGTTGGCGATGTACAGCATGGTGAGCATACAGAAGATGAACGCCTGCATCAGGCTGCTGAACAGGTCGAAGTAGATGGACAGGATGGCCGGGATGCCCAGCTGGAAGAGGGGGATCAGGCTGAGGATCTCCCCCAGCACCCCCGGCAAAAGGCCCAGCACCGCGTTGCTGGCCACCGCCAGCGCCGCGTAGACCAGCGTGCTGATGACCCCGCCGGACATGATGTTGCCGAAGTGACGGAACGCCATGGAGATGGGGGTGGCCAGCTCGCTGATGATGTTGAACGGGGTGAACACCGGGATGGGGGTGGTGAAGCCCAAGAGATAGCCCCCCAGGCCGTTGGTCTTTATCTTGGTGTAGGTGATCATCACGAACACCAAAAGGGCCCAGGACAGCTCGGTGGAAAGGTCGCTGGTGGCGGGGTACAGCCCGATCAGGCTGGACAGGCTGCACAGCGCCGAATAGCTGAACAGCGCCCCGATAAAGGGCACAAAGTGGGCGTAGCGCTGGCCCATGTTGCCGATGACGAAGTTCTTGCAGGTGGTGACCAGCAGCTCCGCCACCGCCTGCTTTTTGCTGATCTTGTCCACGGTCAGGCCCCGGCCCAGCCACCAGCAGAGCAGCGCGATGGCCGCCAGGATGATCCAGGCGTTCAGCAGGCTCTCGGTGAGCTGGAACTTGCCCAGCACCGGCACCGACCAGGAGGACTCCCACAGGATCTTTGGGCCGTTTATCTCAACATTCATGGCCGGTCTCTTCCCCCTTTTCCTCGTTGTTTTGTTCTTTTTTGTACATCCCCGTGAGCTGCATCACCGCGATGGTCAGCCGGGGAAACAGCAGCGGCAGCGCCGCCGCCACCCAGTGGAACACCGGCGCGCTCACCGCCAGGATCAGCCACAGGGCCATCAGCAGCATCCGCATACTGTAAGAAAACTGCATCAGCTTGCGGCCCCGCTCCTCGTTCGTCTCGCGGGTGATCTTCTGCACCGTGAGGCCCAAAAGCAGGAAGTTGAGCACCGCCACCGCGCCGCCCAAAACGCCCCCCAGGGCCACCGTGTAGTCAAAACGCCCCAAAAGGGCGAACACGGCGAGCATCGCCGCCACCCCCACCGCCACGCCAAGGGCGATGTGGGCGGTCTCTTTTTTCACAGCCGGCTGCAGTTTCATCCGGACGTTCCTCTCTTTCAAACATGGTCGTTGAATGCGGCGGGAGGCGTTTTCCCGCCCTTGTTTTTGCGCTGTACATAGCGGTAGAAGCCCCAGAACGAGGCCGCCGCGCCCCCAAGGCCCAGCACCAGCGCCGGCACCATGACCCAGGCGGGCCAGCCCCTGGCCTGGACGAGCCACCAGGCCCCGCCCGCGCACAGCAGAGGCGGCGTGACCAGCGAGAAGCCCAGCTGGGTGAGCCAGGCCAGCTCCCGCAGCGCGCGCATCCAGCCTTTCAACAGCCGCTCCCCCCTCTTGGGCGCACCGTGCGCCACATCATTTAAGTATTATACCAAAAACAAAAACACAAAACAATTCATTTTGTGGAGGAGTCACAGTTTTTTTACATTGGCCGGCCACCTGTTTCCGATCCTGGCCGCCCCGCCGCCGCCTTGCCCCCGGCGTGCCTTTGTGTTACAATGATAAAAACAAACGCAAAGGCGGTGGCAGAATGCTGCTTTCCATCGTGGTGCCCTGCTACAACGAGCAGGAGGCGCTGCCCCTTTTTTACAAGGAGATCTGCCGGGTGGCGGGCGAGATGAAAGCCAGCCACGGGGCGGATTTTGAGTTCATTTTCGTGGACGACGGCTCCAGGGACGACACCCTTGCCATCGCCCGCCGGCTGCACGGGCAGGACGCCCGGGTGCGCTACATCAGCTTTTCCCGCAACTTCGGCAAGGAGGCGGGCATCCTGGCGGGCCTCGAGGCGGCAAAGGGCGACTATGTGGCCATGATGGACGCGGACCTGCAGGACCCGCCGGCCCTTTTGCCCCAGATGCTGGACGCGCTGCTCACCGAGGACTACGACTGCGCCGCCACCCGCCGCACCACCCGCCAGGGCGAGCCGCCCATCCGCAGCTTCTTCGCCCGGCTGTTCTACAAGATCATCAACAAAATGAGCGACGCGGACATCGTGGACGGCGCCCGGGACTACCGGCTGATGCGCCGGCGGATGGTGGACGCCATTCTGGCCCTGCCGGAGTACAACCGCTTTTCCAAGGGCATCTTCGGCTGGGTGGGCTTTAAGACCAAGTGGCTGGAGTACGTGAATGTGGAGCGGGTGGCCGGCGAGACCAAGTGGAGCTTCTGGAAGCTGTTCCTCTACTCGCTGGAGGGCATCACCGCCTTTACCACCGCGCCGCTGGCTCTGGCCAGCCTGATGGGCATCTTCTTCTGTGTGCTGGCCTTTGTGATGATCGTCTTCATCATCGTGCGGACGCTGCTCTTCGGCGACCCCACCAGCGGCTGGCCCAGCCTGGTGTGCATCGTGTTTCTGTGCAGCGGGGTGCAGCTGTTCTGCATCGGGGTGCTGGGGCAGTACCTGGCCAAGACCTACATGGAGGTCAAGCGCCGCCCGGTGTACATCGTGCGGGAGACCGAAGAGGACGACCTGCCCTGACCGCCCGCTGCCGGGCCCTTTTGAACGAAACAAAGCCCCGGCGGCCTTTTTAAAAAGGCCGCCGGGGCTTTGCTTTGCGTTCAGGAGGCGATGTAGTACTCGCTGCCCATCACATAGGGATTGTCGGCGCTGTAAGCCACGTGGCCGGCCAGGTACTCCGCCCAGGCCTTGTAGCCGGCGGCCACCATGTGCAGCCCGTCGGAGGAGTACTCCGCCAAAAGGTCGCCGTTTTCGTCCGCCAGGGCGCTGTAAACATCCACGAAATACACGCCCTTTTCCAGCGCCAGCGCCGCCAGCTTTTCGTTCACCCGCTGGATGCGCTCCTTGTAGATGCCGGTGCTCTCGTAGTCCGCCGCCACCGGGGTCATCGTCTGCACGTAGATCTGGGCGGCGGGGGCCGCCTGGCGCACAAGGTCGATCATCTGGCCGTAGTAGGCGATGAAGCTGTTCTCGGTGGCCTCGTCGTCCCGGGCGGCCAGGGCGTTGGCTCCGAACATCAGGTAGATGCTCTTGGGGCCCATCTCGGCGGCCACGTCCAGGGGCACCGACTCCTCATTCGTGTTGAAGTCGGTCATCACCACCCGGTTCACCACGTCGCCGGGGGTGGCGCCCCGGTAGCCCCGCACGGTGGCCACGTCTTTCACCGGGTTCTCGTAAAGGCCCAGGCCCTCGGTGACGCTGTCGCCCAGGAAAAGGGCGGTGGAAAACCAGGTGTTGTCCACCCGGCCGCACGCCGGCAGGCAGATCTTGTCGTAGGTCAGGGGGGTGTAGCTCCAGTCGCCGGTCTGCTGCACCGGGCCCATGGCGGCGAACTGCACCCCGCCGGCGGCGTCCGTCACCGGGTTCTCCATGGGCAGGGGCGCCAGCACGCTGCCCGAAAGGCCGGTGGCGCCCAGCTCCGGGGAGCTGTCCGCCGGGGGGACCTCCTCGCCGCCGCCCACCGTCTCGATGGCCCAGGTGATCACCCAGGCCAGGCCCAGCAGCACCACCGCCGCGGCGGCAAGGCGCAGCACCCGCAGCGCCGAGCGGTGCCGCTGGCGGGCCAGAGTCTCTTTTCGGAATTCACGGTAGCTGGCCATGGCGGCCTCCTTTTGAAACGATCAGGCGACGTGGGTGGCCAGGTACTCGGCCATGATGGGGTAGGCGTTCTGGTTCAGGTGCACGCTGTCGGCGGCGGCCAGGTCCGCCCGCAGGTCGCCGTTTTCATCCTGCAGCGCCTCGTAGACGTTCACAAAATAGCAGCCCTTTTCGGCGGCCATCACCGCCAGCTGGGTGTTCACCCGCTGGATGCGTTCCCGGTAGAGCCCCGGCTGGCTGGCCCCCGGCCGCACCGGGGTGATGGACTGGACGTAGATGTCCACCTCGTCCCCCAGATCCGCCTTGAACATGTCCAGCATCTGGCCGTAGTAGCTCAGGAAAGACTGCTCGGTGGCCTCGCCGTCCCGCACCAGGGCGTTGGTGCCCAGCAGGATGTACAGCCGCAGGGGGTTGGAGTTGATGATGGTCTCGTAGACGTTCTCGCTGCCCCGGCCGGAGGCGTCGCCCGGGTCGGCGGTCTGCTTGTTCACCACCGCGCTGGGGCCGATGCTCTTGTAGGCGCAGATAAAGGCGTGGGCCTTCATGGGGGACTCGTAGATGTTCCAGCCCTGGCTGACGCTGTCGCCCAAAATGGCGGCCCGGTCGAAGAAGCTGTAATCCACCGCGGCGGACGCGCCCACCGCCAGCATCCGGTAGTCCGCGCCGGTGATCTCGGTGCTCAGGGTCTGCTCCACCGGCGTGGAGGTGTTCCAGGCGGCCTTGCCGGAGGCCGGCGCGTCGGTTTCGCCCGCCGGGTCGGAGGTCGTCTGGGTCGGGTCGGAGGTCGTCTGGGCCGGGTCGGAGGCCGGCTGGCTGGCGGTGGAGGCCGGCTGGCTGGTGGAGGTCACCAGCTGCTCGTCGCCGGGCTGCCACAGCGCCCCGGAAAGCAGGGTGTACAGCGCGAAAAAGGCCACGCCGCACACGGCGGCGGCAGCCACCAGCAAGATCGTCAGCCGCACAAGAAATTTGCGCCGCCGACGGCGCTTTACCTGTTCTCTGAATTCCCGGTAGGTCGCCATGGTGTTTCTCCCTCTTTGCTCCAAACGATATACAGTTTGTATTATACTCCCGCGGCAGGGCGGGCGCAAGCGGCCGCCGCAAAATTCACAGGCCGTTCACCTTTAGTATTTTCCCCCCGCCGGGCGAATATGCCGCGGCGGCGGGCCCATATTGTATATAATACGAAGCCACCGGCCCGCTCTATTGCACTTTTGCGCCCCGTTTTCTCGCCCCCGCCAGGTTGTACACCAAAAGCCCCGCCAGCACGATGGCGATGCCCACAAGGCTCATGGGGCCCACTTTCTCTCCCCAGAACAGGGCCACCCACACCGGGTTCAGCACCGGCTCGGTCATGCAGACGAGGTTCGCCGCCACCGGCGGGGTGGTGGCAAGGCCCCGGGCCATGAGCAGGTAGGCGGCCCCCACCTGCACCGTGCCCATCAGGAACACGGCCCCCCAGCTGCCGGCGCTCAGGGCCGGCTCGCGCACCAGCCAGGGCAGGCCCACGGCGAAGCCCAGCAGCTGGCTGAAAAAGTAGCTGGAGAAGCTGTCGGCCCCGGGGAACATGTTCACCATGAACACCACCGCGTAGCAGCTGGCGGCCACCACCGCCAGCAGGTTGCCCGCCATGCCCCCGGCCTCCAGGCTGCCCGCGAAACAGCAGGCCATGCCGGCAAAGACCACGCAGCAGGCGGCCAGGTCCAGCCGCCGGGGCCGCTGCCTGAAAAAGGCCCACAGGTAGAGCAGGATAAAGATGGGGCTGGTGTATTGCAGCACCACCGCGTTGGCGGCGGTGGTCAGCCGGGTGGCCAGGGTATAGAACACGTTGCAGGCCGCGATGCACGCCGCGCAGCCCAGCACCGTTTTGTTGCAGCGCAGCGGATAGCCGGTGGCTTTCATGTAGCCAAAGGTGACCAGCGCCGCAAAGAGATTGCGCCCGCTGTTGATGGCCAGGGCGTTCCAGGGGATGGCCTTGATCATCAGCCCGCCGAAGCTCATGAGCACCGCCGCCGCCGCCACCAGCAGCACGCCGCTTTTCCGCTTGTCCATATCGTTCCTCCTCGCCGCGCCGCCCGCAAAGGCGGGGACGCCGCTTTTCATTGTACCGCAACCGGCGGCGTTTGTCACGGCATTTTCCCGCTTTTGCTTGACGGCTCCCGCCGGCGCTGGTACAATAAGAGGAGGAATGTAGTTTTTAATACCAGATAGCCCCCGCGGGGCTCTGGAGCAAGGAGAGATGCTGTATGTCCTGGATCATTGTGGGAGACTCCTCCTGTGAACTGCGTACCCTGGAAGACCCGGCCCCGGACCTTACTTTTGCCACCGTGCCGCTGAAGATCCGGGTGGGCGAGCGGGAGTTCGTGGACAACGCCGCGCTGGACGTGGACGCCATGATCGACGCCATGCACAACTACAACGGCGCGTCCACCACCGCCTGCCCCAGCCCGGAGGAGTGGGCGGAGAAATTCCTGCTGGCGGACAAGGTGCTGGCCATCACCATCAGCAGCAATCTGTCCGGCAGCTACAACAGCGCCATCGTGGCCCGGGACATGGTGCTGGAGCGCTATCCCGACAAAAAGATCTTCGTGCTGGACAGCCTGTCCACCGGCGGCGAGATGACCCTTGCCATCTGGAAAGCCAACGAGCTGGTGGCCGCCGGGCTGGAGTTCGACGAGCTGGTGCGGGAGTGGGACACCTGGTTCCAGCAACGGCAGATCCTCTTCGCCCTGTCCAGCTTTGACAACCTGGTGAAGAACGGCCGGCTGAGCAAGCTGGCGGGCCTGGTGGCCGGCGTGATGAACATGCGGGCGGTAGGCCGCGGCAGCGAGGACGGCAAGCTGGAGATGCTCCACAAGGCCCGGGGCGAGACCCGCACCCTGGCCTACATGCTGGAGGAGATGGACCACCGGGGCTACCAGGGGCTGGAGCCGGTGGTCATCAGCCACTGCCAGAACGAAGCGGCCGCCCTGCTTTTGAAAAACGGCATTGAGAAGAAGTGGCCGGGGGCGAAAGTGGTGGTGCTGCCCTGCAGCGGCCTGACCAGCTTCTACGCCGAGAGCGGCGGCATCATCGTGGGGTACTGACCATGAAGCAGGACGTCGCGCTGCTGGCAGGAGCCGCCGCCCTCACCGCCGCCGGGCTGGGGGTGGCCCTTTACGCCGCGAAGCTGGAGCCCCGGCAGCTGGTGCTCACCCGGCCGCCGCTGGAAAAGCGCCCGCCGGTGCGCACGGTGTTTTTCAGCGACCTGCATCTGGGCCGCTACTACTCCCCCGACCATCTGGCCGCCGTGGTGGACCGGATCAACGCCCTGAAGCCCCAGCTGGTGCTCTTCGGGGGGGATTTTTTCTCCAAGTTTTTGCGGGACGCCTGGGCCCTGCCCTTTTCCGGGCTGGCCGCCCAGCTTCGGCGCATCCGCGCGCCGCTGGGCAAGTACGCGGTGCTGGGCAACCACGACGTGCGGGAGGGCGCCCGCCCCTTTTTCGAGGAGCTGTTCCGGGCGGGGGGCTTCACCGTCTTGTGGGACCAGGTGGTGTATCCCGCGCCGGGCATCGCCCTGTGCGGCCTGTCCCCCTATTCCAGCGGCCGGGCGCTGCGGGCCATGCCCGCCGGCGGCTGGCGGCTGTGCCTGTGCCACATGCCGGACAAGGCCCGGTATCTGCCGCTGCAAAAGGCGGACCTGATGCTCAGCGGCCACAGCCACGCCGGCCAGGTGCGGCTGCCGGTGATCACCCGGATGATCCTGCCTCCCGGAGGCAAGTTCTACCCCTACGGCCTCTACCGGCCCCAGGGGCCGGGGGCGGCCCAGCTGTATGTGAGCCGGGGCATCGGCATGAGCGGGGTGCCCTTTCGCTTTCTGGCCCCGCCGGAGCTGGTGGTGCTGGGCTGATCTTTTAACCCCTTGTCCGGGGCCCCGCCGGGGCCCCGGACCTTTTTTTGCGAAAAAGTGAACCTTTTTCCTTTTGGCGACGATCATGCTGTGAGCGAGGCGCTTCGCAGAGCACAACAAAGGAGGTGGGCCGGATGCAGGCGAGCCAGGTGGAACAGCTGCTGAGCCGCTACGGAACAGAGCTCTACCGCTACTGCCGGCGGCTGGCCGGCTTCGGCCCGGACGGGGAGGACCTCTACCAGCAGACCTTTCTGCGGCTGCTGGAGCTGGACCTCGCCCCGGACGAGGGCAAAAATCCCCGGGCGCTGCTGTACAGCGTGGCCACCGGCCTGTGGCGCAACGAGGCCCGCAAGCGGGGCCGCCGGGCGGCCATCGCCCGGCCGGTGGAGCTGGACGGGGAGGACCCGCCGCCCCTGGCCGGGGGCGAGGAGCCGGAGGCCGCGGCCCTGGCCGCGGCGGAGAGCCAGGCCCTGACGGCGGCGGTGGCGCGGCTGCCGGACAAATTCCGGGCGGCGGTGCTGCTGACCTACGGGGCCGGGCTTCCCCTGGAGGAAGTGGCCCGCATCCTGAAGCTGCCCCGGGGCACGGTGAAAAGCCGGCTGCACAAGGCGCGGCTTTTGCTGAAAAAAGAGATGGAGGCGAGGGGCTATGGACGAGAAGAACTTTGACCGGCGGCTGGCCGCCGCCCTGCAAACGGGCGAGGAGCCGGGCGGGGAGCTGAACGCCGTGCTGAAAGCCCGGCTCTATCAAAGGGAGCGGGAGCTGCAAAGCCGGCCCGCCCGGCGCCTCTCCCTGTGGTGGCTGCCCATGACCGCGAACCTCTTTGTCTGCGGGGTGCCCGCCCTCCTCTTCGCCCTGCCCGTCATGCCCCTGGCGGCCCATCTGGCGGCCTTCGCCCTGGGCTGGCTGGCGGTGGGGGGCGTGGTGATGACCTTTGTGGGCCTCAAGTGCTCCGATCTGAAAGAACAACTCACCCTGGAACTGCCCCAAAAGGGCAGAAAGGAGATGCTTTAAATGGCAGTTATGCCCGTGATCCTCATCTGCGGGGTCCTTGCGCTGGCCGGTCTGCTGGCGGTGGTGTTCACCGTGCTCAGCTGCGTCTGGCTCTACCGGGACAGCCGCCTCCACGGCCAGCCCCCCGCCCTGTGGGTGCTGCTGGCGGTGTTCGCCGGCCCCCTCATCGCCCTGCTACTCTACTTCATCTTCGGCCGCAAACAGCTTCTGGAGCCCTGTGAGAGCTGCGGCGCGCCCCTTGCCCGGGCGGACCGCTTCTGCCCCGCCTGCGGCGCGGCCAACGGCCAGTACGGCCAGCCCGCCCCCAAGGGCAGGCTGGGGAAGCTGGGGGGAGCGGTGATCGCCTGCGGCCTGGCCAGCGTGCTCTGCATGGTACTTCTGCTGGGGGGCGTCTTCGTTTACAGCTGGTCCTCCGCCGGGCGCAGCCCGGTGCCGGCGGGCGCCCAGGCGGCCCTGCCCATCGAGAGCTCCATGGACGTGAACAGCGGCTGGGCCATCATAAGCACCCAGGGCCACCGGGACGGGGTGTGGAGCTTCTCCATGAGCAAGACCAGCGACGGCTACCACCAATCCGGCCGCTTTGTGCTGGACGACTCCAACAGCCGCATCCTGGCGGTGGACGTGCGCTGCGAGGGGGAAACGCTGGAGCTGGACTTCATCCAGAACGGCGAGACGGTGCGCACCGAGACCATCAGCGGCGCCGACAGCGTGCAGTATTTCTCCCTGGCTGACCTTTCCCCCGGCGAGGTGAAGCTGCGGGTGGTGAACCACGGAGCCACCGACATCACCGGCCTGGTGTGGGTGATGTGACGATCACAGCGGGGCGCGGACTTCATCGTCCGCGCCCCGCTCTTATCCTTTTCTGCCCGGCGGCGGACGCCCTCTTCGGCCCCTGACCAATTTTGTCTCAAAAACGCCCCATTTTACAAAGCTGTCCCTTTGCGGACGGCTTTTTGCTATTATGGGTGCAACTGGAGCAGCATTGCCAAAGGGAAAGAGGATGAATGTATGAAAAAGCTGAGATGGCCCGCCTGTCTGCTGTCGCTCCTGCTGCTGGTCGGGTCGCTGCCGGCAACAGCGTTCGCGGAGCAGCCGGATGATGCCGTGGGGGACCAAAAGAACGGCGCGGCCACGGTCTACGTGGGCGGACAAGCGATGACGGCAGGCGCTTCGGCGGAGTCCTGGTACGCGGACGGCCAGGTCGTTGCGTCGGAGCCGGCCTCCTACAGCGCTCACCTTTATCTGGACGCCGCCAACAACGGCGCGCTCACCCTGGAGATAAGGGACCTCACGGTGTCGGGAACAGAGGATGACGCGGCCAGCAGGGGCGCGGGCATCTACACAACCCAGGCGCTGACCATCCGATACAGCGGAGAAAACACCGTCACCGCCTCCACCGCGTTCGACTATGACGCGGCCCCCGGCGTGAGCTTCCGAAGCTGCGACATCTCCTATGGCATCTTTGCCGGCGGGCTTGTGCTGATCGGGGAAACAGGCGCCAGCCTGAACGTGACGGCGGCGGATGTGAAAGGCAGCAGCTACGGCATCTGCTCCGACGGCGCCCTCACCGTGCAGGGCGGGACCATCCGCTCCCGGGCGGGAAACACCATTGACATACGGGCGGACTGGAACTTCTCCAGCGTCGGCCTCTATGCCCAGGGCGATATGCTCCTGGCCGGCGGGGCGGATATCTTTGCCGCCGGCGGGAACGCCTATGCGGGCAGCTATCAGACCAGCCGCAGCGCCGGCGTCATGTCCCGCGGGGATATCACCATCGAGGGCTGCACGGTGGAGGCTGTCAGCGAGCAGGCCTTTGACCTGGACGCGGGCGTGCCCTCCAACTGCAACTATATGCGGTACAGCCGGGGGCTTTACGCCCAGGGCGGGGACATCACCATTGCCGGCGGCACCGTGACCGCGGACGGCGGCAGGGGCCTGGTGAGCGCCGGGATAGACTGCGACTGGGACCTGACGGTCAAAAACGACGCCAAAGTCTACGCCACGGCCGGCGAGGCAAAGGTGTACAGCTACGGCATCAAGGTGTGGAACGACTACCATCAGTCCGGCAGCGCCCGGGTGTATGCAAAGGCCGTCAACACCACCGGGGTCTACACGGGCGCGCTGGGCACCCGGGCGCCCCGCAGCTACGGCTTTTACATGGGAGACAGCTACTACGAGCAGGCGGGAAACGCCAACACGTTCACCATCACCGGCGGCATTTTTGAGGCTCAAAGCCTTGCGGACGCGGGCAGCACAACGCTTCCCTCGGCCGGCACGGGCAGCCTGGGCGGCGAGGAAAACGCGCTGAAATTTTTCGACGTAAGGGACAACGCCGCCACCTTTTCCGACAGCGAGCAGCCCAACGCCCAATGGTACTGGTGGACGCTGGACCCGGCGCACGGGGCGGCCAACAAGCACACCAGCCCGACGAAGGCCTATGTGTACGACGACGCCGAGGGCAACTATCTATCGAAGTATCTGTACATCGCCCCCATCGGCCCCGAAACGGGCGACCTGCGCCTGACAAAGACGGTGTCGGGCGAGGGGGTGGACACCGAAAAGGCCTTTTCTTTCACCGTGACGCTGGGCGACGCCTCCATCAACGGCGCCTACGGGGAGATGACCTTTGTAAACGGGGTCGCGTCGGTGCAGGTCAAGCACGGGCAAACCGTCAGCGCCACCGGCCTGCCCGCCGGCACGACCTATTCCATCGTGGAGACCGAAGCGGACCAGGGAGGCTATACCACCACCGCCACACGCGATACCGGCAGCATTGAAAAGGACGTTGCGGTGCAGGCGGTTTTCGTGAACCACAAGGAGAAAGCCCTTGTGCAGGTGCGGGTGGACAAGGTGTGGAAGCTGGACGACGAAGGCACGGCGGCCGGGCCGGTGCAGGCGGCGCTGCTTCAAAACGGCGCGGAATACAGCGTGGTGACGCTGGACGAGGCCAACGGCTGGACGTACACCTGGAGCGGCCTGGACCCCCAATACAGCTGGACCGTTCGGGAGCTCAACGTCCCCGACGGGTTCGAGGCCGCCGTTGAAAAGGTGGCGGACGGCCATTTCCGGATCGTCAACGACGACCTGCCGAAGAGCGGCCCGGACACGACCCCGGCGCCGCCCGCGGGCTATGGGTCTGACCCTCCGCCGGCGGAGAGCACGGCGCTTTCCGGCAGCTCCGCCGTTCCCGCCACGGGGGACGCCGGCCGGGGTGCGTGGCCCGCGCTGCTTCTCCTTTCCGGCGCGGGCCTGGCCGCCCTGGCGGCCCGCGGCAAGCGCGGAAAGAAGCGGGCGGGGCCGTAAAATAAAAAAGGGAGGCAGGCGCCTCCCGTGGGAGCGGACTTTGCCGTCCGCTCCCTTTTTTTGTCAGTTTTTCTGCCGGGCGGCCCAGGCCAGCAGGGCCTTTTTTTCGTTGGGCAGCCGGCCCTCCACCACCCCGTCCAGGGCGGCGGCCAGCAGCCGGCCCAGCCGGGGCCCCGGCGCGCAGAGGCCCGCCGCCAGCAGGTCGGCCCCGTTCACCGCCAGCTGGTCCAGCGTCACGCAGTCGCCCCGGGCAAGGGCGCCCCGGGCCAGCACCTCGAAGCGGCCCGCCTCCTCCAGCCGGCGGCGGATGGCCTCACAGTCCGCATGGGCGGCCAGGTCCGCCCGCTTCACCGCAAGCAGCTGCTCCAGAAAGGGCCAGCCCCACCGCCCCAGCCACCGGCGCGCGCCGGGCAGGGTCTGGGGCAGGGGTGTGTCGTGGAGCCGCACCAGCGCTTCCACCCGCCGGATGAGCCGGGCGGGGGCCTTGAGCCCCCGCAGGGTGGTCCCGGCCAGCGCCGCCCCCTGGGCCGCGTGGCCGGGGGCGTGGCCCACGCCGTTCTCGTCCCGCACAAAGCAGTCCGGCTTTGCCAGGTCGTGGAGCAGCAGGGCCCAGCGCACCGCCTGCACGGGCGGGGCCAGCGCCAGCGCCCGGGCGGTGTGGGCCCACAGGTCCAGCTTGTGGCGGGGGCTGTACAGCTCAAAGCCCAGGCAGGGGCCGATGGCCGGGACGACCCGGGCCAGGATGTCCCCCTGCCCCGCCAGCACCCGGCCCGCGCCGGGGCCGGCCAGCAGCTTGTCCAGCTCGGCGAATTTGCGCTCGGCGCTCACCCGGGCCAGGGTGGGCGCGGCGGCGCGGGCGGCGGCCAGGGTGGCCGGCTCGATGTCAAAGTCCAGGCAGGCGGCAAAGCGCAGCGCCCGCAGGATGCGCAGCGCGTCCTCCGAAAACCGGCGCGCCGGCTCCCCCACACACCGCACCACCCCCGCCGCCAGGTCCTCCCGGCCGCCAAAGGGGTCCACCAGGCCCTGTTCGGTGAGGGCCATGGCGTTGATGGTGAAGTCCCGCCGGGCCAGGTCCTCCTCCAAACTTTGGACAAAGCGCACCCGGTCCGGGCGGCGGTGGTCGGAATAGCCCTGCTCGGCGCGGAACGTGGTCACCTCCACCGGGGCGCCGTCCACCACCACCGTCACCGTGCCGTGGACAAGGCCGGTGTCCGCCACCGGCCAGCGGCCCGCCGCGCAGGCTTTCACCTGGTCGGGCAGGGCGCTGGTGCCCACGTCCCAGTCCTGGGGGAGGCGGCCCAGCAGGCTGTCCCGCACACAGCCGCCCACCGGGCAGGCCACAAAGCCCGCCGCCCGCAAGGCGCGCAGCAGGTCCGTCACATGGGCGGGCAGTTCCACGGCCGCGCTCCCCCCTTTTCGTTGTTTTTTGCGCTCAGTGCAGCCGGCCGGTGCGGTACATCCACCAGGCGATGCCAATGGCCATGCCGCCGCTGACCAGGATCAAGAACGACACGCTGCCGATCAAGCTGGGCACCAGCACAAAGAGCAGGCACATAAAGGCCAGCGGCGCCGCCGCCAGCTTGAGGCTCTTGGAGAAATACTTAAAGGCCAGCGCCCCGAACAGGGCGGGGATCACGTTGTTGAAAGCGGGGGCCAGGGCCGGGTTTTCCAGCACCGGGCGCAGGGGCACCAGGCACAGCACCCCCACCGCCAGCACCAGGGTGGTCACCAGGCTGCTGGTGGCCACCGACAGGGTGGAGACGATGTCGTTTTCCGGCGTGCCCACCTGGGTGTCGCAGATCTCCCGGGCGTTCACCGCGCAGGGCAGCTTCAGGTTGACGGCGTTGCCGGTGATAAAGGTCAGGTAGCTGGCCCCGGAGCCCAGCATGGGGGCGTAGACGAGGAACTCCACCACGCCGCTGGTCCAGTAGATCAGCGCCACCTGGGCAAAGCCCACCCCAAAGGCAGGCCAGTCCGGCGCGGCGCCCAGCACCCAGCCCATGGCCAGGGGCACCGCCAGCAGCAGGGCGATGGCCCCCAGAGTGCCCGCCCGGCCCAGCCGGTGGGTGGAGGCCTCGTACCGCTGGTAAAATTCGTTTTTCTGTGTCTTGTTCATTGCCGCCGCCTCCTTTACACCACGGCGGCCAGCGCCACCGCCGCCGCCATGCCCACCAGCATACTGCCGGCCATGGAGAAGTTGTCCAGCCAGGTCATGCCCTTTTTGCGGGCCAGGAACTCAAAGGCCCCCATGGCCGCGGCGCTCACCGCCGCCGCGAAGAGGGGCATATAGTTGCCGGCGCTGGTCCACTCGCCCAGGTAGGAGCCGATGTAGGCGCTGACCAGGCCCACAAACATGGCGGTGAACATATAGTCCCCAAAGCCCTTTTTGCCCTCGGTCTTCTTTTTCGAGGCGCCCCGCAGCTTTTTCATGTACCCTTTCAGGCAGAACACGCACAGAAAACAGCCGGCCAGGATGCCGGTGGTCATTACCAGCGCGATGGTGAGGAACACCGGCGCGGTGAGCGGCTCGCTGCCCAGGCCCCCGCTCATGCCGGCGGCGCGGGCGGCGATGTCCGCCACGTTGCCCTCGTAGTGCAGCGCCCCGATCACCGACAGCCGGATCCAGGGCAGCGGGATGCCCAGGCTGCCGGACAGGGCGATGACCCCCAGCAGGATGGACACGCTGGGCAGCAGGGTAAAGGTGGCGCTGGAGGTGATGGCCCGGCGCAGTTTGGCCTTGTCCATGCCCATGGCAAGGCCCGCCTTGTAGCTTCGCACCAGGAACACCACGCAGAGCGCGGCGATGCAGGCCACCACCGCCCCCACGATGAGGAACATGGGCAGGCTGTTGAGCTGTGTCAAAAGATCCATTACGACCCCTCCTTGATTTAACACGCTAAAGCGATAGGGTAAGTATACCAGCTTTTGCCGCCTCTGTCCAGCAGCGGAGGGTGAAAATGTCCCGCCCGGCGCGCCGGGCGGGACAGGTGTTTTCGCGGGGGCGCTCAGGGCCTTTCCAGCCGGAGCACCCGGGTGGCCAGGCGCTGGCGGAAAGCGGCGTCGTGCTCCACGAACACCATGGTGGGGCGGGCCTGCTCCAGCAGCTCCTCGATCTGCATACGGGAAAACAGGTCGATGTAGTTCAGCGGCTCGTCCCACAGGTACAGGTGGGCCCGCTGGCACAGGCTCCGGGCCAGCAGCACCTTTTTCTTCTGGCCCTCGGAAAAGTCCTCCATACCCGCCTCGAACTGGGCGCGGGAGAAGTCCATCTTGCGCAAAATGGCCTTGAACAGGCTCTCGTCCAGGCCGTTTTCCCGGCAAAAGCCGGCCAGCGAGCCCCGCAGGCCGCCCGTCTCCTGGGGCACCACCGACACCACCAGCCCGGAAGCGCAGCGCACCAGGCCGGTATGGTCCGGCCCCTGCCCCGCCAGCAGCCGCAGCAGGCTGGACTTGCCGGCGCCGTTGGGGCCGTCCAGCGCCAGCCGCTCGCCCGAGTGCAGCGAAAAGGTCACCGGCGCGCACACCGGCCGCCCGCCGTACACCGGCGCGGCCTCCCGCAGCTCCGCCAGGGGCCGGGCGGGCCAGGGCAGCGGGGCCAGCTTCAGGGGCTCGGCGGTCTCCAGGTCCTGCAAAAGGCCCTGTTTTTCCTGTGCCGCCCGCTGGCGGCGGGCCTCGATGGCCTTGGCCCGCTGCATCATTTTGGCGGCCTTGTGGCCGATGTAGCCCCGGTCCACCGGGCCGGCGCCGATCTTCTCCTTTTCCGCCCGGGCGGACCAGTCGGCGGTGCGGCGGGCGGCCTGGCGCAGCGCCCCGATCTGCTTTTGCAGCCGCTGGTTCCGGGCCTGCTCGTCGGCCTGCCGGCGCTGGTAGTTCTCGAACCATACAGAGAAGTTTCCGCTTTGCACCCCGGGCCCCGACCGGTTGAACGCCAGGATATGGTCCACGCAGGCGTCCAGAAAACAGCGGTCGTGGCTCACCAGCACGAAGCCCTCTTTGCGGCGCAGGTAGGCCGCCACCTGGAGGCGGGCGGCGGCGTCCAGATGGTTGGTGGGCTCGTCGATGAGGGGAAAGGCCCCCTCGTTCAAAAACAGCGCCGCCAGCAGCACCTTGGTGCGCTCGCCGCCCGAAAGGCTGGAAAAGGGACGCTCCAGCGCCGCCTCCATACCCAGCAGCGAGAGCTCCCGCTGCCGCTGCCATGCCTGGGCGGCGCCGGCGGCGTCGGCCAGCACCCGGCCCACCGGCGCGTCAGGCGAAGCCACCGGGGCGGGAAAGCGGACGAACTCCACCGGCGCCAGGATGCGGCCCTGATAGGGGTATTCCCCCGCCAGCAGCTGCAGCAGGGTGGTCTTGCCCCGGCCGTTGCGGCCGATGACCCCCAGCCTCCAGCGGGTGTCCAGCCGGAGGTCCAGCCCCTCAAACACCGTTTCCGCAGCGCCGGGATAGCCAAATGTAAGGTTTTCGATGCAGATCATTGCCATGGTCTGTGCTCCCCTCTGCTCCGCGCAAAAAGCAAGAGCCGCGGGAAATCTCCCACGGCCCGGCTCACGGCGGCGCGCACCCTGCCGGCCGGCGGGTCACGGGGACCCGGGCCGTTCAGGGCGCGGCGGCGCAGACGCAAAGGGGCAGACGGGGGCCTTTCCTGCACGCGGGCGCGGCGGCGCCGCAGAGCGTACGCACCGCCGCCTCTCGTAAGCGTTCAGCAGGAAAAACCGCGCATCTTCTCACCCCGTTCTGTTCGTCGTTCGGCTTTCAGTATACCACAGCGGCCCCTGCCCCGCAAGGGGCGGAGGGAAGAGCGCGCGTTCCAAACACCTCCCGGCTGGCGGGGAAACGCGCCCTGCGCGGGCTTTTGCTCCAAAGCATTGCCCCACGCCCGCGGGCCGGTCGGCGAAAAGGCCGCATCCGGCGGCAAAACCTCGCTTGCAAGCTCCCGCCCGCCATCCATCAGAACGCCGGGCTATCCCCGCACCGGCGCGGCGTCCCTTTTCCCGGGCGCCGCGAAA
>DXAC01000053.1 GCA_019117205.1 Candidatus Allofournierella merdigallinarum
ACCCCGGGCCACGTGGACTTTGGCTACGAGGTGAGCCGCAGCCTGGCCGCCTGCGAGGGCGCGGTGCTGGTGGTGGACTCCACCCAGGGGGTGGAGGCCCAGACCCTGGCCAACACCTACCTGGCCCTGGAGCACGACCTGGAGCTGGTGCCCATCCTAAACAAGATCGACCTGCCCAGCTCCGAGCCGGACCGGGTGGCCAAAGAGGTGGAGGAGGTCATCGGCCTGCCCTGCCTGGACGCCCCCCGGGTGAGCGCCAAGATGGGCATCGGCATCGAGGACGTGCTGGAAAAGGTCATCACCGACATCCCCGCCCCCAAGGGGGACGAGACCGCGCCCCTCAAGGCCCTCATCTTCGACAGCGTCTACGACAGCTACAAGGGGGTCATCGTCTACATCCGGGTGTTCGAGGGCACGGTGAAGCCCGGCGACACGGTGCGGATGATGGCCACCGGCGCGGAGTTCACCCTGGTGGAGGTGGGCCGCATGGGCGCCACCAGCCTGATGCCCTGCGACCATCTGGAGGCGGGCGAGGTGGGCTACCTCACCGCCAGCATCAAGAACGTGCGGGAGACCCGGGTGGGCGACACGGTGACCCTGGCGGCAAACCCCACCCCCGAGCCCCTGCCCGGCTACCGCAAGGTGACGCCCATGGTGTTCTGCGGCATCTACACGGTGGACGGGGCCAAATACCCCGACCTGAAAGACGCCCTGGAAAAATTGCAGTTGAACGACGCGGCGCTGAGCTTCGAGCCGGAGACCAGCGCGGCGCTGGGCTTTGGCTTCCGGTGCGGCTTTTTGGGCCTGTTGCACCTGGACATCATCACCCAGCGGCTGGAGCGGGAGTTCGACCTGGACCTGATCACCACCGCCCCCAGCGTGGAGTACCGGTTCACCCTCACCGACGGCACCACCCTCACCATCGAGAACCCGTCGGACTACCCCGACCCGGGCCGCATCGCCAAGCAGGAGGAGCCCTTTGTGGACGCCCACATCTACACCCCCACCGAGTATGTGGGCAGCCTGATGGACCTGTGCCAGGACCGGCGGGGCACCATGCTGGACATGAAATACCTGGACGCCGAGCGGGTGGACCTGCACTATGAGCTGCCCCTGGGGGAGATCGTCTACGACTTCTTCGACGCCATCAAAAGCCGCAGCCGGGGCTACGCCAGCTACGACTACGAGCTGAAAGGCTTCAAGGAGAGCAAGCTGGTGAAGCTGGACATGCTGCTCAACGGGGACATGGTGGACGCGCTGAGCATGGTGGTCCACGCGGACAAGGCCTACGCCAAGGGCCGGCGGCTGGCCGAGCGGCTGAAAGAGAACATCCCCCGCCAGATGTTCGAGATCCCCATCCAGGCGGCCATCGGCGGCAAGGTCATCGCCCGGGAGACGGTGAAAGCCATGCGGAAAGACGTGCTGGCAAAGTGCTACGGCGGCGACATCACCCGCAAGAAAAAGCTGCTGGAAAAGCAGAAAGAGGGCAAAAAGAAGATGCGCCAGCTGGGCAGCGTGGAACTGCCCAGCGAGGCCTTTACCGCCGTGCTCAAGCTGGACGAAAACTGAAAAAGCGCGCAAAAAGGGCCGCCCCACCGGGGCGGCCCTTTTGTTTTTTAAATCAATCGCGGCTGCGGGAGAAGATGCGCAGGATATACAGGAACAGGTTAATGAAGTCAAGATACAGCTCCAGCGCCGAGAACACCGAGGCCTTTTTCGCCAGCTCCGGGTTGCCCGCGTAGGCGAAGTAGGCGGCCTTGATCTTCTGGGTGTCGTAGGCGGTGTAGCAGGCGAAGAGCACGATGCCCGCGCAGCAGAGCAGGATGTTCACCCCGCCGAAGAACATGCCGATGACGCTGACGATCATCATGGCGATCAGCCCGAAGAACAGGGGCTTCGCCCAGCCGGACAGGTCCTTTTTGGTCAGGTAGCCGTAGGCCGCCATGATGCCGAAATACAGGGCGGTGGCGCCAAAGGCCAGCACCAGGTCGAACATCTGGTACAAATAGAAGTAGCAGCTGAACACCAGGCCGTTGAGGGCCGCGTAGAGGAAGAACATCCCCCGGGCCGACCCCACGCCGATCTTGTGTACCCGGGCGCTCATGATCATCACCACCGCGATCTCGGCGATGGCCAGGCCCCAGAACAGCAGCGGGGTGGTGAGCAGCAGGATGCCGATGCCGCTGGTATAGCCCGCCAGCGCCACCAGGAAAGTCACCGTCAGGCCGGCGAACATCCAGCCGAACGTTTTTGCGGTGTATTCCGCCAGCGTCTCATAGCGGGCGTTGGTGCTGAACACCCCGTCCGGCCCCTGGCTGGCGTAAAAGGTATTGTTTTCGGGCTCAAAGCCCTGTCCATAAGGTTCATTCATAGGATCAGTCCTCCTTATTCCCCATTATATCCTTTAGTATAGCGTGAATTGTAAACAAAATCAAAATAATTTATAATATCCTGTGAAAGCTGTGTGAAAGGGGGGCCGTCCATGGGCTTCGGGCTGTATCTGCACATCCCCTACTGCCTGGCGAAATGCCGCTACTGCGATTTTTACTCCGCCGGCGCCAGCCGCGCCGTGCCCGACGAGTATGTAAACGCCCTTATTGCCCGGATGGCGGCGATGTGCCCCGGGCGGCCGGAGACGGTGTACTTCGGCGGCGGCACCCCCAGCCTGCTCAGCCCCGCTCAAGTCTCCCGGCTGCTGGAGGCCGCCCGCCCGCTGCCCGGCGCGGAGATCACCCTGGAGGCGAACCCCGAAACGGTGGACGAAAAAAAGCTGGCGGGCTTTCGCGCCGCCGGGGCAAACCGGCTGAGCCTGGGGGTGCAGACGGCCAGCGACGAGAGCCTGGCCCGGCTGGGCCGGCCCCACACCGCCGCCCAGAGCCGCGCCGCCCTGGCGGCGGCCCGGGCCGCCGGCTTTGAGAACATCACCGGCGACATCATGCTGGCCCTGCCCCATTATACAAGGGAGGAGTTCGACCGCACCCTGGCCCTTTTGGCCGAGGGGGGCGCGGCCCACGTCTCGGCCTATCTCTTGAAGATCGAGCCGGGCACCCCGTTCGGGAAAGCTCCCCCGCCGGGGCTGCCAAGCGAGGACGAGGCGGCGGACTTTTACCTCTACGCGGTGGAGCAGCTGGCAAAGGCCGGCTACGCCCAGTACGAGATAAGCAACTTCGCCCGCCCCGGCTTTGCGGGCAAGCACAATCTCCTCTACTGGGACTGCCGGGACTACCTGGGCCTCGGCCCCGCCGCCGCCAGCTGCATGGGAGGCAGGCGCTTTTCCTTTGGCCGCAGCACGGCGGATTTCCTGGCCGGGGCGGCCCCCGCGCCGGAGGGGGAGTGTACCGGGGCGGACTACATCATGCTTCGCCTGCGGCTGGCGGAAGGCCTGCGCCTCTCGCTTTTGCGGAAGCGGTTCGGCCTCGTCTTTGACGACAGCCGCCTCGCCTTTGTCCGCCGGTGCGTTTCGGCG
The DNA here is from genome assembly GCA_019117205.1 of Candidatus Allofournierella merdigallinarum. Taxonomy (GTDB): domain Bacteria; phylum Bacillota; class Clostridia; order Oscillospirales; family Ruminococcaceae; genus Allofournierella_A; species Allofournierella_A merdigallinarum. Next base: position 3,467 of record DXAC01000053.1, read on the forward strand.
GGCTACGCCGTGTTCGACGGCGACCGCCTGGCCCTGACCCCGCGGGGGATGCTGGTGCAGAACGCCATCCTCACGGAACTGTTGCCGTGAGACGGAAACCGCATAAGGGAAAGCCGGGGTGGCATAAGAAAACGTTTTCTTACGGCACCCCGGCTAAAGGCCGCGGGCGTTTGCGTTTGATGCCTTTCGGAAAGGGTCCGCCTTAGTCCTGCCACTTGTCGCAGAGGGCTTCCACCTGGCTGGCGAAGCGGGCCAGCTCCTTGTTGGCGTGGCCCTCTTTCGCCTTGATGATGTTGAGCAGCCGGTGGCCGGCGTCCAGCAGGCGGCGGAACACCGGGTTCTCCCGCTTTTTGCCGCCGGCGGCCTCCTTGCGGATGCGCTGGGTGTTGCCCACCTCAAGGCAGCTGCCGGTGAGCAGGTCGTACCGCCCGCCGTTGTAGGGGGCGGCGGCGGCAAACCCCAGCTCCGAGCGCAGCCGGTTTGCGAAGATGTCGCACACCTCGTCCTCGCCGTGGGTGACGAAGACGGTGCGAGGCTTTTCCTCAAAGTTCCTCGCCCAGTTCATCAGGCCCTCGTTGTCCGCGTGGCCGGAGACCCCCGCCAGCACCTGCACCTTGCAGCGCACCTCGATGGTCTCGCCGAACAGCTTCACCTCTTTGGCGCCCTCCACCAGCGCCCGGCCCAGGGTGCCCGCCGACTGGTAGCCCACAAACAGCACCGTGCTCTCCGGCCGCCACAGGTTGTGCTTCAGGTGGTGGCGGATGCGCCCCGCCTCGCACATGCCGCTGGCGGACAGGATGACCTTGGGCTCGGCGTCAAAGTTGATGGCCTTGGAGTCGTCGCTGCTCAGCGACAGCCGCAGCCCACGGAAGTTGATGGGGTTCACCCCCTGCATCACCAGGGTGCGGGCCTCCTCGTCGTAGCACTCGGCCCAGCTGGCCTTGAACACCTGGGTGGCCTCCACCGCCATGGGGCTGTCCACATACACGGTGAAGTTCTCGTGGCCCTTTACCAGGTTCTGCTCCTTGATCTGGCGCAAAAAGTAGAGCATCTCCTGGGTGCGCCCCACCGCGAAGCTGGGGATCACCAGGTTGCCGCCCCGGTCGAAGGTGTCCTGCACCACCGCCGCCAGCTCTTTCACATAGTCCGGCCGGGGGCCGTGGCTCCGGTCGCCGTAGGTGGACTCCATGATGACGTAGTCCGCCTGGCGGATGGGCTGGGGGTCCCGCAAAAGGGGCTGGTGGGTGTTGCCGATGTCGCCGGAAAACACCAGCTTGCGGGTCTCGCCGCCCTCGGTGACCCAGATCTCGATGGAAGCCGAGCCCAGCAGGTGGCCCACGTCGGTGAACCGGGCGCGGATGTTCTCGCTGATGGTCACCGTCTCGCCGTAGTCCACCCCCTCGAACAGGGACAGGGCGGCCTCCGCGTCCTCCATGGTGTACAGGGGCCGGTACTCCTCCGCCCCCGAGCGCTGGGCCTTGCGGTTGCGCCACTCGGCCTCGAACTCCTGGATGTGGGCGGAGTCCCGCAGCATGATGCCGCACAGCTCACAGGTGGCGGTGGTGGCGTACACCGGGCCCTTGTAGCCGTGCTTCACCAAAAGGGGGATGCGCCCGGAGTGGTCGATGTGGGCGTGGGTCAACAGCAGGCAGTCCACCTGGCCGGGGGCCAGGGGCAGCGGCTGATTTTCGTAGATGTCGCGGCCCTGTTCCATGCCGCAGTCCACCATCAGGTTGAAGCCGCCGGTCTGCAAAAGGTAACAGCTGCCGGTGACCTCGTGGGCGGCGCCCAAAAACGAAAGTTCCATACACGACCTCTCTTTCTCTTCCTTTGCCGGGGGATCGTTCCGCCTTTATTATACCCCTTTGCCGCCCCGCCCGCAATACGCCGCGGCCGCCCGGGTGGGAGACGCCGCCCGGGCGGGCGTACAAAAACCGCCGCCCCGGCCGGGCGGCCGGGGCGGCGGAACGATGTGTTTGTTTTTTACCGCTCTTTGGCGTCGATCTCGGCGCGGATGGCGGCCAGGAACGCGTCCACCGCCATGGTGCCGCCCTTTTCCTCCTTGCGGGCGCGCACGGCCACGGTGCCGTCGGCCATCTCCTTGTCGCCCACCACCAGCATGTAGGGGATCTTCTTCAGCTGGGCCTCCCGGATCTTGTAGCCCATCTTCTCGCTGCGGTAGTCCGCCTCCACCCGGATGCCGGCGGCGTTCAGCTTTTTCTCCAGCTCCTTGGCGTACTCATGCTGCCGGTCGGTGATGGGGATGATCACCGCCTGCACCGGGGCCAGCCAGGTGGGGAACGCGCCGGCGAAGTGCTCGATGAGGATGCCGATGAACCGCTCGATGCTGCCGAACACCACCCGGTGGATCATCACGGGGCGGTGCTTGAGGCCGTCCTCGCCGGTGTACTCCAGCTCAAAGCGCTCGGGCAGCTGCATGTCCAGCTGGATGGTGCCGCACTGCCAGGTGCGGCCGATGGCGTCCACCAGGTGGAAGTCCAGCTTAGGGCCGTAGAAAGCGCCGTCGCCCTCGTTCACCGTGTACTCCCGGCCCAGCTCCTCGATGGCGCTGCGCAGGCCGTCGGTGGCCCGAGCCCAGTCCTCCTCGCTGCCCATGTGGTCCTCCGGCATGGTGGACAGCTCGATGTGGTACTCAAAGCCGAACAGGCTGTACACCTTGTCGATGAGCTGCACCACGCCCTTGATCTCGTCCTTGATCTGGTCGGGGGTCATGAAGATGTGGGCGTCGTCCTGGGTGAAGCAGCGCACCCGCATCAGGCCGTGGAGCGCGCCGGACAGCTCGTGCCGGTGCACCACGCCCAGTTCGCCCATGCGCAGGGGCAGGTCCCGGTAGCTGCGGGGCTGGGTCTGGTACACCAGCATCCCGCCGGGGCAGTTCATCGGCTTGATGGCGAAATCCGTGTCGTCGATGACGGTGGTGTACATGTTGTTCTTGTAGTGGTCCCAGTGGCCGCTGCGCTCCCACAAGCTGCGGTTGAGCATCATGGGGGTGCTGATCTCCTGGTAGCCGGCCTCACGATGGATCTGCCGCCAGAAGTCGATGAGGGTGTTCTTCAGCACCATGCCCTTGGGCAAAAAGAACGGGAAGCCCGGGCCCTCTTCCAGCAGGGTGAACAGCTCCAGCTCCTTGCCCAGCCGCCGGTGGTCGCGCTTGGCGGCCTCCTCCATCAGCTTCAGGTACTCCTCCAGGCCGCTGGCCTTGGGGAAAGCGATGCCGTAGAGCCGGTCCAGGCTGTCGCGGGTGGCGTCCGCCCGCCAGTAGGCGGCGGCCACCTTGGTGAGCTTGATGGCCTTGATGGCCCCGGTGCTCATCAGGTGGGGGCCGGCGCACAGGTCGGTGAAGTCCCCCTGCTGGTAAACGGTGAGCTCCCAGCCCTTTTCGGCGTACTCCTCCAGCAGCTCCAGCTTGTAGGTCTGGCCGGCAAAAATTTCGCGGCCCTCCTCCACGGTGATGACCCGCTTTTCCAGGGGCAGGTCCTCCTTGACGATCTTCTTCATCTCCGCCTCGATGGCCTCAAAGTCGCCGGTGGTCAGCGGCCGGCTGGCCTTGATGTCGTAGTACCAGCCGTTTTCCAGCGCCGGGCCGATGCCGAAGTGGGCGCCGGGGAAGAGATGCTGCACCGCCTGGGCCATCACATGGGCGGCGGTGTGCCAGAACGCGTGCTTGCCGCCCTCGTCCTCAAAGGTGAGGATCTCCAGGGTGCAGTCCTCGTTCAAAACGGTGCGCAGGTCGCACACCTCGCCGTTCACTTTCGCGGCGCAGGCGCTTTTGTACAGGCCCATGCCGATGCTTTTGGCCACCTCGGCCGCGGACACGCCCGCCTCGTACTGGCGCACGTCCCCTTTCAGTTCCACGTTGATCATGCTTTTCAAAACCTCCCTGTAAACGAAAAAACGCCCCACCCCGTTGCAAAAAACACACGGGATGAAGCACAAAACTCCACGGTTCCACCCGAATTGCGCCCTCAAAAAGGCGCCGCTCGCTTTGGGCTGTAACGGGCCCGGCCCGGCGGGGGTTCGCCCCCGCGCTCGGCGGTGGTAGGCCTGGCAGCGCGCGCAAAGCCGCTTACAGCACGCCGGACGCCCGGCGGCGGCTCTCTCTGATGCGCGTTTGTGCCCGCCCGTGTCCGCTTCGGCACTTTTGCGGGATAAGACTGTACCGTTATCATATACTTCTTTGGGGCGGCTGTCAATATTCCTTGACAATTTGTAAACTGTTTATTAAAATAATGTAGAAGTATATTTGATGATCTGCCGCTGGGCCTTTCCCCTGTTTTTGGCCGGCGCTGCGCGATTTATATGACAAGAGTTTTTGTACAAACTCCTTTTTCTTTTTTGTCAAATAAATAAAGGCCTTGTTTTGTCATGTATTGAAACAGGCGTGCCCAGAAACGGCGATTATCTCAGATACCATTCTATCCTGAGGAGTTGAAGCAATTGCCACCCATTGTTATGACCATCGTGGTGGCGGTCGTTGCTGCCGTTGCAAGCGGGCTCGTCTGTTTTTTTGCAGGCTCCGCCTACCGCCGCAAGACCGCTGAAGCCAAGCTTGGCAGCGCGGAAGAGGAAGCCAAGCGCATTGTGAACGACGCCATCAAAGCCGCCGAACAGAAACGCAAGGAGACCGTGATCGAGGCCAAGGACGAAGCTCTGCGCATGAAGACCGAGGCCGACAAGGAGATCAAGGAGCGCCGCAGTGAGCTCTCCCGGCAGGAGCGCCGCCTGGACCAGAAAGAGGAGGCCCTGGACAAAAAGGTGGCCGCCCTGGAGCAGAAGGAAGAGGAGCAGCGCCAGCGCGCCGAGCTGGTGGAGGCCCGCCTGGCGGAGCTGGAACAGCTGAAACTGCGCCAGCTGGAAAAACTGGAGACCATCGCCGGCCTGACCCAGGAGGACGCCAAGCAGCTGCTTTTGAACCGGCTGGACCAGGACCTGACCCACGAAAAGGCCATGCGCGTGGCCGCCTACGAGTCCAACCTGAAAGACGACTGCGACACCCTTGCCAAGGAACTCATCGGCCAGGCCATTGCCCGGTGCGCCGCCGACCATTCCAGCGAGGCCACCGTCAGCGTGGTGCCGCTGCCCAGCGATGAGATGAAAGGCCGCATCATCGGCCGCGAGGGCCGGAACATCCGCGCTTTGGAAACGGCCACCGGCGTGGACCTGATCATCGACGACACCCCCGAGGCCATCACCCTGTCCAGCTTCGACCAGGCCCGCCGCGAGGTGGCCCGCATGACGCTGGAGCGGCTGATCGCCGACGGGCGCATCCACCCCGCCCGCATCGAGGAGACGGTGGACAAGTGCCGCCGCGAGCTGGAAGTGAGCATGAAGCGGGAGGGCGAGCGCGCGGTGATGGAGGTGGGCCTGCACGGCATCCACCCGGACATCGTCAAGCTGCTGGGCCGGCTGAAGTTCCGCACCAGCTTTGGCCAGAACGTGCTGAACCACTCCCTGGAGGTGGCCTATCT
>DXAC01000054.1 GCA_019117205.1 Candidatus Allofournierella merdigallinarum
GCCTTATTCCAGAGGCTGGTTGGTCTGCTTGCTGATGAGGTACTCGTTGATCTTGTCCCGTGCCAGCTCCAGATGGCGGCGGTTCACCCGGTCCGCCTCTTCCACGTTGCCGGTGAGCAGGCAGTGGACGATGGTGGTGTGCTCGGTGAGAGACTCCCGGTAGCGCCGCTTGGAGAGCAGGGAGTAGATGCGGAACTGCTGGATCTGGGCGGAGATGCGGTCGTACATATCCTCCACCAGCTGGTTGCCGCCCAGCTGGATGAAGAGCCAGTGGAGCTGGCAGTCCGCGTCGCAGTGGGCTTTCATGTCCTCCTCGTTGTGGTAGTGGGTGACCTGCTCCAGGCAGCGGAGCAGCTGTTCCTTGCGCTGGGGGGTCAGGTTGTCCACCGAGCGGCGGATGCAGTAGCTCTCCAGCAGCACCCGCACGTCGAAGATCTCCTCGATGTCCCGGGGGGTGAACTGGCGCACAAAAACGCCCCGGTTGGGCTTTTCCACCACCAGGCCGTCCGCCGCCAGCCGGCGCAGAGCCTCCCGCACCGGGCTTCGGCTCACGTTCAGCGAGGCGGCCAGATCGATCTCGTGCAACCGCTGGCCGGGCTCGTAGCGGCCGGCGCAGATGTTGTCTTTAATGGCGTTGTACACCTGCGCGCGGACGGTGACCACGGCGCTCTCTTTTCCCAACATAAAAAACCATCCTTACGTCAGCGATAAAACTGCTTAACTGATATTATAGCATAGTTGCGGATTTTTGTATCCTGTGCTGAAAAAGAAAATTTTTTCGCCGGACCACTGGCCTTTTGCGCCGGTTTGTGCTACCGTAGCAGATGGCGCGCAACGCGCCGAAACTCAAAGGAAAGGTCGGATCCTGGCGTGGCAGCCGTATTGCAGCACTCCGCTTCCTATGTGTTCATCCTGGCGCTGGGGTATTTTCTCAAGCGGGTGGGCGTGCTCAGCAAGCAGGACAGCAAAGCCCTTGCCCAGATCATCTTCTGTGTCACCCTGCCGGGGGCGGTGATCACCAACTTCGCCTTTATGGAGTGGCGCTGGAGCCTGCTGGCGGTGCCGCTGGTGGGCTTTGGGTTGGCGCTGTGCATGATGCTGCTGGGCCAGCTGCTCACCCGGGGCAAGCCCCCCGCCGACCGGGCGCTGTTCATGATCAACTGCCCGGGCTACAACATCGGGGCGTTCGCCCTGCCCTTTGTTCAGAGCTTCCTGGGCCCCGAGGCGGTGGTGGCCGCCTGCCTGTTCGACGTGGGCAACGCCGTGATCTGCACCGGCGGCAGCTACGCCTGGACCAGCGCGATGCTCCGGGTGGGGGACGAGCCCTTTCGCCCGGCGGACATCCTCAAGCGGCTGGGCAGCTCGGTGCCCTTTGTCACCTACATGACCATGCTGGTGCTGGTGATGGCCGGGGTGCCCATCCCCGGGGCGGTGGTGGAGTTTTTGAGCCCCATCGCCGCCGCCAACCCCTTTGTGGCCATGTTCGCGGTGGGCGCCATGTTCGAGCTGGACCTGCAGCCCGCCTACCTGCGGCGCATGGCCCAGGTGGTGGGCCTGCGGCTGACGGCGGCGCTGGTGGTCTCGGTTACCCTGTACCACCTGATGCCCTTTTCCTCCGAGATCCGCCAGGTGCTGGCGGTGATGGCCTTTGCCCCCGCCTCGGTGATCTCTCCCGCCTTTACCGCCCGGTGCGGCGGCGACGGCGGCCTTGCCAGCTGCATCAACTCCATCACCATCCTGCTGGGGGTGGCGGGGATGCTCACTGTGCTCATCCTGCTGGGTGCGGCCTGAACCGCGCCCGCCCAAGCGCCCCGCGCCGGGACCTCCCGCCGCGGGGCGCTTGTTTATTCCTCCTCCAGATAGCCCGCCGGCTGGATGGCCACCGCCTCCACCAGCCTGTCCCGCATCCACATGGCCACGTCCGTCTGCACGGTGTAGCCGCAGCCCGGGTCCGCCATCCACTGCTCCGCCCGGCGGCGGGGCAGGGCGCACTGAGCCAACATGCTCATGATCACCCCGCCGTGGGTGACACAGGCCGCTTCGGTGACCTGGGCGCGGATCATGTACTCAAACAGCTTGTGCAGCGCGTCCGCGCAGCGGGCGTGGAAGTCCGCCGCGGGCTCCGCCCCCTCGGGCACAAAGCCAGAGGTGGGGTCCATCCAGCGGGCGAAGTCCGGGTCTTTCACCAGCTCCTCCATCCTGCGGCCCTCGAACACGCCGAAGCCCGCCTCCCGCAGGGCGGGCACCACCAGCTTGTGCCCGGCGGCGGGGAAGAGAAGCTCCGCCGTCTCCACCGCCCGGGCCAGGGGCGAGGTGAACACCGTGTCCGGCGCCGGGTAAGCAAAGCGGCTCTTCAGCACCGCCAGGTCCTGGCGGCCCTCGTCGCACAGGGGCAGGTCGGTGCCGCCGCCCACATACAGCCCCTCCAGATTGCCCCGGGTCAGCCCGTGGCGGATCAAATGCAGCTTGAAAGTTTTCAAAACGCGTCCATCCTTTGTCCCGCGCCCGGCGCCCGTGCGCGGGCGGCAGGCCGGAAAGATATTACAAAATAGTTACACACCGGCATATTGCCGGGGGGCAAAACACTATATTTAGAAAAAAGCCCCGCACCATTATCATACATATAGTTCCCCAAGTCAAGCAATGGACAAAACCACGAAAAAGGCAGGGGGAATTTGGCGAATTTCGTATTTACAAAGTGTTTTTGCTGTTTTATAATTTACGATGTGTAATGGCCCCCCGCTGGGGGCAAACTTGTCTGAAAACCGCGTCATATCGCCCTTTGCGGGGGGCGTTCATCTGAAAAAGCAGGGAGCAGGAAATCATGGAATTCAACCGGATCATCACCCTACTTCGCAAGGAGCGGGGCATCACCCAAAAACAGGCGGCGGCCCAGCTGGGGGTCTCCCAGGCGCTGCTGTCCCACTATGAAAAGGGCATCCGGGAGTGCGGCCTGGACTTTGTGGTGCGGGTGGCCGATTACTACGACGTCTCCTGCGATTATCTTTTGGGCCGCAGCGCCGACCGCAGCGGCCTGACCCTGTCGGTGGAGGACATCCCCAGCCCCGAGACCGCCAAGGACAGTGTCTACAAGGGCAGCGTGCTGCCCACCCTGAACAAAAAACTCATCTCCAACAGCCTGAACATTCTGTTCAGCAAGCTGGCCGCCTGCCCGGACAAGGGGCTGGTGAGCGAGGTCAGCGCCTACCTGATGCTGGCGGTGTACAACATGTTCCGGCTGGTCTACGCCTCCGCGCCGAAGAACGCCGACAGCCTGTTCCGGGTGAGCCGCGGCCGCTGGCAGGGCTACTCCGCCGCCGCCATGAACACGGCCCAGGCCAACGTGCAGGCCACCCTGGCGGGGGAGGACATGGGCGCGGGCCCGGCCCTGAAAGACACCGCCTGCTTTGCCATGACCACCGAGAGCCTCTCCAAGGAGTTCCCGCTGTACGCCACCAGCCTGTTCAACCTGATCAAAAACAGCGAGAGCCGCATCGACCGGGTGCAGTGAGCCCCTGTCCCAAGGCAAAAAACGTGCCTCCCGCCTGCTGTGCAGGCGGGAGGCGCTTTTTCTGTGTGGGGCGGAAAGGGCGCGGCGCTCACAGCGCGGCGATGGCCTTGCGGCAGGCGGCGCAGATATTGCGCCCCTGGTAGGGGGTCACATCCTTGGCCTCGCCGCAGAAAATGCAGGCGGGCTGGTACTTTTTCAGCACGATCTCGTCGCCGTCCACAAAGATCTCCAGCGAGGCGTTCTCTTCAATGTCCATCATGCGGCGCAGCTCAATGGGCAGCACCACCCGGCCCAGACTGTCGATCCTGCGAACGATACCGGTGGATTTCATATTTGTTCTCCTTTTTTCGCGGAATAAATATACGGCGGGGAATTTAACGACACAATTATACCGCGTTCGGAGGGAAATGTCAATATATGGCAAAAATGGAATAATGAGAAATTTTTGTGAACAAAAACCGCGCTCTTTGCGCCCAAAGGGCGAAAAAGCGCGGTAAAATGCGGCTTTACAGCTGCAGCAGGCCCACCTTTTTGTAGACCTTGGCCAGCATCCGGTCCGCCATGCGGGAGGCGGCGGCGGCGCCGTCCCTGAGGACCCCGTCCAGGTAGGCCTTGTCCGCCAGGATGCGGGCGTACTCCGCCTGGATGGGCCGGAACGCGTCGATGATGCTGCCGGCCACCGCCTCTTTGAAAGCGCCGTAGCCCTGGCCCTCGAACTCCTTTTCAATGGTCTCGAAGCTCTTGCCGGTGAGGGAGGAGTAGATGCTCATCAGGTTGGTCACGCCGGGCTTGTCCTCGCCGGCGCGCACCACGCCGTCGCTGTCGGTCACCGCCCGCTTGCACTTGCGCAGGATGGTGTCGGCGTCGTCGGTCATCAAAATGAAGCTGTTGGCGTTGGTGTCGCTTTTGCTCATCTTTTTCTCCGGCTCCTGCAGGCTCATGATCTTGGCGCCGGTGCTGCCGAAGTAGGGCTCCGGCAGATGGAAAGTGGGGCTGTAAAGGTTATTGAACCGCTGGGCCACGTTGCGGGCCAGCTCCAGGTGCTGCTTCTGGTCCACACCCACCGGCACCAGGTCCGCGTTGTAGATCAGGATATCGGCGGCCATCAGGTCCGGGTAGGTGAACAGGCCGGCGTTCACGTTGTCGGCGTGCTTGGCGCTCTTGTCCTTGAACTGGGTCATGCGGGACAGCTCGCCGAACTGGGTGTTGCAGCTGAGCACCCAGCTGAGCTGGGCGTGGGCGGGCACGTGGCTCTGGACAAAGAGCAGGCTCACGGCGGGGTCGATGCCGGCGGCCAGCAGCATGGCGGCCGCCTCCCGGCTTTTGCGGCGCAGCTCCGCCGGCTCCTGGCGCACGGTGAGGGAGTGGAGGTCCGCCACCATGTACAGGCACTCGAAATCCTCCTGGAGGCGGCTCCAGTTGCGCACGGCGCCGATGTAGTTGCCCAGGGTAAAGGTACCGGTGGGCTGGATGCCGGACAAAATGCGCTGTTTGCGCTCTGCTTGTTCACTCATTTTGAAAACCTCGATCTTTTTTGGACGGGCTGCGCCCGAATGTCTGCTTTTCCATTATATACCCGCCGCCCCCCTGGCGCAAGGGGCGTCACTGCGCCAGCCGCAACGGGCTGGAGGCGGGGGCCAGGGCGGCGTTCAGGTAGTCGGTGTCAAAAAGCCCCGCCAGGGTCTCGCTGCGCTCGGCCAACTGCAGCGCCAGGCGGGCGTACACCCGGTCGCTGCCGTGGTAGCCGTCGATGTACTCCTCGTCCAGGGTGTCGGGCATGTAGGAGAAGTCGTACACCTCGTAGCCGTAGGGCTCGCACAGCTCGGTGAGGATGGGCATGATCCAGTCGAAGTAGCCGTAGTTGCCGCTTTCCACCATCCGCAGGTAAACGCTGGGGGCGTAGGGGGGCACGATGAGCACCACCTCGATGTCGTGGCCGTTGCACCAGGCCAGCAGGTCCTGGATGGCGTAGGTGCTGGGCTCGTGGACGTACTCGCCAAACTCAAAGCGGTCGATGCCTTTCAGGATGCGGTCAAAGGTGTCGTGGAAGCCCACGTCGGTGCCGGTCTCCGGGTGGTCCAGCAGGGCGCCGTAACAGTAGCTGCCGTCGGCGTTGTAGCCGCTGCCCCGGCCCACGGCGGCCATGCCGTAGACGTCCGGGTGGCTGGCGTAGGCCTGCCGCAGGGTGAATTTGCCCTGGGCCCAGCCCCGGATGGCCTCCGGCAGGGCGGTGGACAGGGAGAACTCATAATGGCCGTAGTCGAAGCTCTCCGGCATACTGCCGGTGCCCACCCAGGCGCCGTTGAAGAAGTTCTGGTCCAGCACCATGATCAGCGTTTCGGGCAGCTTGTCCTCGTCCAGCTGCTCTAAAAAGAACTGGAACTCGTTCACATAGCCCGCGCCGCCGCCGGCGTTGTAAAAGCTGTCGGTGGTGAAGAACTCGCTGTGGAACTGCATACTGCGGCTGGTGCCCAGCACCAGCAGATCCGCCCCCAGCTCGTTTGCCACCAAATGCTTGTAGTAGCGGGTGTTGTCCCGGTAGGCAAGGCCCAGAAAGGCCGGCTCGCCGGCCGCCACCCGGGCGGCGATCTCCTCCTCGGTGCGCCACTCGCCGCTGGCGTACACCGCCCCGGCGAACAGGCCGATGAACAAAAGCACAGGCGCCAGGAAAAGCGCCACGGTCAAGAGAAACCTTTTCAAATCCAGCGCCTCCCTTTAAAACTGAAAATAGATGTTCTGCAAGGTGCCCGCCGCGCCCCAAAGCAGGCTCGCAAAGATGCAGCCGTAGCAGAAAAGCGCCTGCGCCCAGCCCTTGCGGGCGGCGGCCCAGCTGCCGAAGCCCTCCCTGCGGGCGGCGAAGTCCACCCCGAACGCCGCCAGGGCGAACAGCCCCAGCCGGGCGAGAACGGCGGTGGTGTAGCCCAGCTGGGTGAAGCTCTCCTTGAGGTACTGCACGCTCAGGGGCATGGGCTGGAGGAGATAGCTCATCAGCAGCCGCACCTGGGCCAGGTCGCCGCTGAAGAAGAAGATCCAGGCGAAGCACACAAGGCAGAGGGTCACAGCCCAGCTCACCACGCTTCGCACCGGGCTGTCCGGCCGCTGCCGCAAAAGGCCCCAGGCCTTTTCCCGCGCGCCGCGGGTGGCCCGGCCCGCCAGCAGGTAGGCCCCGTGCAGCCCGCCCCAGACCACGAAGCCCAGGGTGGCGCCGTGCCAGGCGCCGGACACCAGGAAGGTGACCATGGTGGCCAGCACCAGCGCCGCCGGGCCATTGCGGCTGCCGCCCAGGGGGATGTAGATGTAGTCCCGCAAAAAGCTGGAAAGGCTCACATGCCAGCGCCGCCAGAACTCGCCCACGCTGCGGGAGAGATAGGGGCTCATAAAGTTTTCGCCGCACCGCAGCCCCAGCAGGTTCGCCACGCCGATGGACAGCTGGGAGTAGCTGGCAAAATCAAAATAGATGTACAGGGAGTAGGCGGCCAGCGACCAGACGATGCCCAGCGAATAGTAGTGGTCCGGCTGGTAGAGGGCGTTGTAGTAGGCGGCGAACCAGTCCGCCAGGCATTTTTTCAGAAAAATGCCCCAGCACAGGCGGACGCAGCCGTTCAGCGCCAGCGCCCGGTCAAAGGCGGGCGGATTCTTCAGCTGGGGCAGAAAGTCCTTTGCCTGCTGGATGGGCCCGCTGGTGAGCTGGGCGAAAAAGCCGGTGTAGGCGAAGCAGAACAGGGGATTTTTCTCGGCGGCCAGCTCCCCCTTGTACACCGCCACCAGGTAGGTGATGGTCTTAAAGACGTAAAAGCTGATGCCCACCGGCAACAGCAGCCCGGAAAAACCGGCCAGCGCCTCCCACCGGCCCGACAGGGCGGGCAGATACTTGAACGCCGCCAGGGGCGCCACCCCCGCCAGCACCCCCACCGCCAGGGCGGCCTTGCCGCCGCCCCGGCCCAGCCACAGGCCGCAGAGCCAGCCGGCGGCGGTGATCAGCGCCAGGGCGACCAGCGCCTGGCTGCCGAAACACAGCGCGAAGCAGACGTTGGCCGCCGCCAGCGCCCAGGGGCGAAAGCGGGCGGGCAGCGCCCACCACAGGGCGAACACCACCGCGCCGAAAACCAGAAAGGAAAGGGAGAGAAAATTCATCGCTCAAAACTCCTGTCATAGAGGGGTGCGGCCCGCGGGCCGCAGGGAACATACCTATTATAAGGAAAAGATGTGTCGTTTGCAAATCGGAAAATTGACAAAGTGCCCCGGAGCGATTAGAATGAAACTCAGAAAAGCCCGGCGGGCCGCACGGCGCCGCCGTTTTTAAAAGGAGCGACCACGCCATGCTGAACCATTCCGTCCGCACCCGCTTTGCCCCCAGCCCCACCGGCTATATGCACGTGGGCAACCTGCGCACCGCCCTGTACGCCTACCTCAAGGCCCGCAGCACCCCCGACGGGGTGTTCATCCTGCGCATCGAGGACACCGATCAGGGCCGCTACGTGGAGGGTGCGGTGGACATCATCTACGACACCCTGCGCCAGACCGGCCTTACCTGGGACGAGGGCCCCGACGTGGGCGGCCCGGTGGGCCCCTATGTGCAGAGCGAGCGCATGGGCATGTTCAAACAGTATGCCGAGCAGCTGGTGAAAGCGGGCAAGGCGTATTATTGCTTCTGCACCACCGAACGGCTGGAGCAGCTGCACGAGCAGCAGAAAGCCGCCGGCGAGGCGGTGGGCCACTACGACCGGCACTGCCGGGACCTGAGCGAGGAAGAGGTGGAGGAAAAGCTGGCGGCGGGGGTGCCCTACGTCATCCGGCAGAAGTGCCCCACCGAGGGGGTCACCGGCTTTGACGACGCGGTGTACGGCCACATCGAGGTGAACAACGCCGAGCTGGAGGACCAGATCCTCATCAAGGCGGACGGTATGCCCACCTACAACTTCGCCAACGTGGTGGACGACCACCTGATGGGCATCACCCACGTCATCCGGGGCTCGGAGTACCTCTCCAGCACCCCCAAGTACAACCTGCTCTACGAGGCGTTCGGCTGGCCGGTGCCGGTGTACATCCACTGCCCGCCGGTGATGAAAGACGCCCACAACAAGCTCTCCAAGCGCAACGGCGACGCCTCCTATCAGGACCTGGTGGCAAAGGGTTATCTGAGCGAGGCCATCCTGAACTACATCCTGCTGCTGGGCTGGAGCCCCAAGGGGGAGGAAGAGATCTTCACCCTGGAGGAGATGTGCAAAATTTTCGACGAGAGCGGCATCAGTAAGAGCCCGGCCATCTTCGACCCGCTGAAGCTGCGGGCCATCAACGCCGAGTACATCCGCCGCCTGAACCCGGAGCAGTTCCGCAGGGCCGCCGACCCCTGGATCGACCAGGCGGTGCACCGCCCCATCGACCGGGACCTGCTGTGCCAGAACCTCCAGCCCCGGTGCGAGGTGCTGGGCGAGATCCCCGAACAGCTGGACTTCTTCGACGCGGTGCTGCCTTTCGGCCCCGAGATGTACGCCAACAAAAAGCAGAAGACCACCCCCGACACCGCCAAAACGGCCCTGGAGGCCCTGAAGCCGGTGCTGGAGGGGCTGGAGAGCTGGAACAAGGACGCCATCTTCGAGGCCTGCAAGGCCCTGGCCGAAAAAATGGAGGTCAAGAACGGCTGGCTGCTCTACCCCTTAGGCATTGCCCTCTCCGGCAAGCAGCGCACCCCCGGCGGCGGCACCGACCTGGCCGCCATGCTGGGCAGGGAGGAGACCCTGGCCCGCCTGAACGCCGCCCTGGCCGCCCTGTAAAAAAGAACGGCAGCCGCCTTTCGGCAGGAAAGGCGGCTGCCGCTGTAAAAGTACGTCCCGGCCAGGATGCGCCCCGTCTGGCGAAAAGCAAAGCGATGGTAAAAACGGCAAGCCCCTGGCGGGGCTTGCCGTTTTTCGGGGCCAGCCGCATGGGCGGCGGCTCTTGGGCCGGGATGGGGCAGCAGAATGGGCGCGCGATGAGCTTTGCGATAAAATGAAAAATCCCGTCGCAAGCGAGATGCCGCTTGCGACGGGCTGGTGCCGGCGGTGGGACTTGAACCCACACGGTGTTGCCACCAACGGATTTTGAGTCCGCATCGTCTGCCATTCCGACACGCCGGCGCGGGTGTGCAACGCAGATATTATACTATGGGCACGGGGAAAAATCAAGATGCTTTCGCCCGCTCCGTGCCCCGCGCTGGGGGATTTTGGCGGGGCTGTGGTGGAATGTGCCAAAGAAATGCGCCGCCGCCGGCAGGATACTGTTCAAATCGCACTTGACAAAGCCGCCCGGATGCGATAAACTATAAGAGATAAAATTTGACCCCGACTGGCCTCTGCGAAAGTCGCCTTTCGCGGAGGTTTTGTTTATGGTCACTCTCACGCCCCAGACCCTTGCCAAGGCCCGCGCCGGGCAGGAAGCCGCCGTGGCCGCCGTGCTCACCCACATGATGCCCCCGCTGCGCCGTTTGGCCGCGCGGGCCGTCTGCCCGGGGCTGGAGTTCGACGACGCCCTGCAGGAGGGGATCATCGGCCTGTTCGGGGCCATCAAGACCTACCGGCCCACCGGCGGCGCCTCTTTCGAGACCTATGCCGCCGTCTGTATGCGCAACGCCATCACCGCCGCGCGCCGGGCCGCCGGGCGGAAAAAGAACGCGCCCCTCAACCAGAGCCTCCCCCTGGAGGACGCCGCCCCCGCCCCCGGGCCGGAGGAGCTGGCCATCCGCCGGGAGCAGCTGGAGGCCGCTGCGTCGGATATCCGCACCCGCCTTTCCCCCTTTGAGCGCAAGGTGCTGGCGGCCCATCTGGCCGGCGGCAGCTACCGCCAGATCGCCCGGCAGCTGGGCTGCACCCCCAAGGCGGTGGAAAACGCCCTGGGCCGCCTGCGGCGCAAACTGCGCGGCGGCAGAACATCGTCCTGAGCCATCCGGCTTAGCATATATGCCCCTGTAGCTTAACACTTAGAGCATTGGTCCAACCAAAGGTGACGGTTAAAATCCTTCCGCGGGCAAAAATCAAATCAGAGGAGAAATTCACCATGTACGAAGACAAGACCCTGGTATGCAAAGACTGCGGTAAGGAGTTTGTTTTCTCTGCCGGCGAGCAGGAGTTCTACGCCAGCCGCGGCTTCGAGAACGAGCCTCAGCGCTGCAAAGAGTGCCGTGACGCGCGCAAGAACGCCACCCGCGGCACCCGCGAGATGTTCGAGGCCACCTGCGCCGCCTGCGGCAAGGTCGCCCGCGTGCCTTTCCAGCCCCGCGAGGATCGCCCTGTGTATTGCAGTGAGTGCTTCGCCAAGATGAAAGAGCAGCAGTAATTTGCGCCGAGGGAGGCGCGGCCTTTGGCCGCGCCTCTTTTTTTGTGCACAGGGCGGGCCTTGTTGTGTTTTGGCCCGGTTTGCGGTACAATAAGACCTGTCGAAAACCCGCCGCTTTCGCGGCGACGGAAAGGAGCCCGCCATGGAACGACTGGGCGCTTTTATCAAAAAACACCGCCTCTGGCTGGGCGGGCTGTGCTGCGCGCTGGCGGCGGCCTTTGCCCTTTGCTGGGCGGGCTACACCCTCCAGCAGGCGGGCAAAAACCAGAGCGAATACAGGATCGTCCACGACGAATATGTGGAAAAACAGGGCCTGTATCCCACCGACCCTGCCGCGGGGCTGGTGCAAGGCCTGCCCGCCGGCGCGGGCGAAACGCTGTACGGGGTGCGGCTGATGTTCGTCACCGACGGCCGGGTGGCCCAGGGGACGTTCCGGGTGGCGCTGCAAAGGGGCGGCGAGACGCTGACCGCCTGCGACGGCGACATGACCATGCTGCTGGACGGCGCTTTTGTGGATGTCATCTTCGCCTCGCCCGTCACGCTGGGAAAGGGGAGCGGCTACCAGCTGCACGTCACCTTCGCCCCCGCCACCGCCGAAGATAAGGCGGGCCTTGTTTGCGGCGAAGGCGTGCAGGCCGACCCGGCCATGCCCCTTGCCGACCGGCTGAGTTCCGACTGGACCCTCCGCACCGCGGCCTTGCAATACATCACCAACTACACCGGCAGCACCTACGCCCTGAAAACCTTTGCGCCGCTGGCGGCGCTGGTGTTTTTCGCGGTGATGGGCGGCTGGTGGCTGCTGTTTGTCCGGCGGGCGAAAGCCCACTGGTGCTTTGCCTTTCTGGCGGCCAGCCTTGGGCTGGTGTTCGCCCTGGTCACCCCGCCCCTGGCCGCGCCCGATGAATATGGCCACCTGGCCAACGCCTGCGCCCTGGCAAACCGGCTTACCGGCCAGCCGGGCATCACGGCGGGGGAGAACGGGGAAAACCTGCTTGCCATGCGGGCGTGCGACGCGGTGTATATGCGGGAGGATTCCGGGCCCATCGGCATTCTGGCCTACAAGACCATGACCGACGAGCTGTTCAGCACCGGCAACGACGGCGCGCTCACCGCCACCGCAAAGGTGAGCGCCCCCTACAATGTGCTGGCGCTGCAATACCTGCCCCAGGCCCTGGGCATCCTGCTGGCCCGGGCGCTGGGCCTCGGCTTCCACGCCATGCTGCTGCTGGGCCGGCTGGGCAGCCTGGCCGCCTATGTGGCGCTGGCCGCGGCGGCGGTGCGGCTGGCCCCGGCGGCGAAAAACATCTTCTTCGCGGCGGGCCTTGTGCCCATGGGCCTGTCGCTGGCGGGCAGTGTCTCCGCCGACACGCTGGTCAACGGCCTGGCGCTGGTGTTCACCGCCCTGTGTCTGCGGGGCTTTTTGGCCGACCGCCCGCTGGGCCGGGGGGAACAGGCGGGCCTGCTGGTGCTGGCGGCGCTGCTGGGCCCCATGAAAGCCATCTACCTGGCGCTGGCGGGGCTGGCCATGCCCATCCCTGCCGCCGCCCTGGGAGGCAGGGCCCGCAGCCGCCTCTTCAAGGCCCTGGTCTGGCTGGCGGCCGCCGCCGGCTGGCTGTGGTGCAACGGCGCCACCGTGAGGTATATGCTCCGCAGCGTGGACACCTACCGCATCGTCTTCATCCTGTTCCGCCTGGTGCCGGCGGCGGCGCTGGCCGCCCTGGCCTGGCTGCGCTGGGGCCGGCGGCCCTGGTTCAAAAAGGCGGCCCTGGCGGCCGCCGCGGCGCTGGTCCTGGTGCTGGCCTGGGCGGCCATGTGGGTGGCCGACAACAGCGGGATCTCCCTGACCCCCGAGGAGTACGCCGCCTCCATCCAGCCCAACGGGGAGTCCACCTATGTGTACAGCTTCGGCTATATCCTCAGCCACATCCCCCAGACGGTGAAGCTGCTCACCAACACCCTGGGCAGCCAGCTGCCCCGGTATCTCCAGGGGCTGGTGGGCACGCTGCCCGGCGAGCCCATCGTCTACGGGCTGGAGCTGAGCTGGCTGCTCACCATCGGCCTGCTGGCGGTGCTGGCGGCGTCCAGCCTGCGGCAGGCGGACCAGCCGCCCCTGCTGCGCCGCTCCGCCCGCCGGGCTCTGGGCCTGGTGGCGCTGGCCGTCTTCGCCCTGGCGCTGCTGGCGGCGCTGTGCTGGACGCCCATCAACCTGACCACCGTGTTCGGGATGCAGGGCCGGTACCTGGTGCCGGTGCTGCCGGCCATGCTGCTGGTGCTGGGAGACAACGGCCTGCTCTGCCTGCGCCGGGACGCCAGCGGCGGCATACGCCTTTCGGCGGCGGCACTGGGCGCGGCGGCGGCGCTGCAAAGCCTGGTGCTCTTCGCCTCGGCGGCCTACAAGCCCTGAGCCGTTGCAAACCGGGGGAAAATCCGGTATAGTAATAAACAGGGCGCCGCGCCCTGTTCCAAGATCATTTCCAAGGGAGGACCTTTTTATGAAGATCACGCGTCAAACCGTCATCGGCGACATCCTGGACACCGACAACTCGGTGGCTCCGCTGTTTTTGGCCATCGGTATGCACTGCCTGGGCTGCCCCGCCAGCCGGGGCGAGACCATCGAGCAGGCCTGCGCCGTCCACGGCACCGACCCGGACGAGCTGGTGGCCAAGCTCAACGCCCACTTTGGCAACGGCTGAAGCGCCCCGGCTGGACCCGCGCCTGGCGGCCGCGGCGGCGCTGGTGAGGCCCGGCGCGGCGGTGGCGGACATCGGCTGTGACCACGGCAAGCTGGCCGTCTTTCTGGCGGTGAGCGGCAGGGCCCGGCGGGTGATCGCCGCCGACCTGCGCCCCGGCCCGCTGCAAACTGCGGCGGACAACTGCCGCCGCTACGGCTGTGAGGACAGGGTGGAGCTGCGGCTGGGGGACGGGCTGTCGGTCCTTTCCCCGGGCGAGGCGGACACCATCGTGCTGGCGGGCATCAGCGCAAAGACCACCATCGACATTCTGGCCGCCGCCCCCTGGGTAAAAACGCCGGGGCTGCGGCTGATCTGCCTGCCCGCCACCAAGGCCCCGGTGCTGCGGCGCTGGCTGTGGGAGCAGGGCTTTGACATCGAGGAGGAGCGCCTTGCCCTGGCGGCCGGGCGCTGGTACGCCGCCATTTCGGCGGTGTACACCGGCGAGGTGCGCCGGCCCGGCTGGGAGGCGTGCCTGCTGGGCCGGTGGGAGGAACTGCCGGGCGCGGCGGGCTACAAGGCCCAGCTGGCCGGCAAGCTGACAAAGGTACTGCGGGGCCTGGGCCCCGAAAGCCCCGAGCGGGAGCTGGCGGAAAGCCTGGCCCGGCGGCTGGGGCAGCAAAAGGAGTAGCAAATGGCAAAGGTAGAGGAAGTACTGCAATTCATCGAGCAGCTGGCGCCCCGTTCGCTGGCCGCCGACTGGGACAACGTGGGGGTGCTGGTGGACTGCGCCGCCGACGTGACCAGCATCCTGGTGGCGCTGGACATCACCGACGAGGTGGTGGCCGAGGCCGAGATCCAGGGCTGCCAGCTGATCGTGGCCCACCATCCGGTGATCTTTCACCCGCTGAAGCGCATCGGCCGGGGGGATGTGCCTTTCCGGATGATCAAAAAGAACATCTCGGGCCTGTGCGCCCACACCAACCTGGACGCCGCCGAGGGCGGGGTGAACGACATCCTCTGCAAGCTGTTCGGCGTCACCGGGGCCAAGCCCTTTGCCGAGGGCGGCATGGGCCGGGTGGGCCAGATCCGTACCATGAGCGCCGCCCAGCTGGGGGCGCTGTGCCAGACCACCCTGAACGCAAAGGTGCGGCTGGTGGACGCCGGCCGGCCCATCAACACCCTGGCGGTGCTGGGCGGCAGCGGCGACCACCTGATCGAGGCGGCCCTGGCCGCTGGGGCGGACGCCCTGCTCACCGGCGAGGCGGGCCATCACGACGCCCTGGACGCAAAGCGTCTGGGCCTGAGCCTGGTGGTGGCGGGCCATTACGCCACCGAGTTCCCGGTGGTGCCGGTGCTGGCGGACAAGCTGGCCCGCCGCTTTTCCGGGGTGCGGGTGCTGTGCAGCCGCCGCAACCGGGATCCTTTCACCTATTTATAAGGAGCGTGCGCCATGTGGGGCGATAAAGAGCGGGGCCAGGTGGGCTACAACGAGGAGATGTTCGAGGGGGACGCCCCCCAGGCGGAGCCGACGCCCCGGGAGGATCGGGCGACGGCCGACGAGCAGGCGTTCGCCCGCTCGCTGCTTCAGCGGCAGCTGGCCGCCGGCGAACGGCTGCGCTGGCAGGGCAGCCCCCTGAAGCTCCACGGCCCCCGGGGCGGTATGCAAAAGATGTTCGCCGCGGTGTTCCTGGGCTTTGCCTGCTTTTGGGAGGTCATGGCCCTGCAGGCGCTGGCCGTGGGGCCCATGGGCCTGTTTTTCCCGCTGTTCGGCATCCCCTTTATCCTGGTGGGGCTCAAGCTGTTCTTCCCCGGCCTGGGGGCGGGCAGGCGCCTGCGGTCCACCGTGTACGCCGTCACCGACCGGCGGGCCATCGAGGTGAGCCGGGGCCGGGTCACCTCCTGGGACCTGGACGCCCTGACCAGCGTAGAGAAGTACTATTACCAGGACGGCACCGGCGACCTGGTGCTGTCCAACGGCCAGGTGGAGCACTACCGTCACAACGGCCACACCCACACCCGCCCCGTGACCCTGACCTTTTACGGGCTGGCGGACGTGGACGCCGCCGAGGCGGCCCTGCGCGGCCGCTGAACACAACAGGAGGCCGTGCCCGCCGGCACGGCCCTTTTCATGAGAGGTGAGACCCATGGCGCTGGACGCCGCATTGCTGGCCCTTGTGGCCCGCGAACTGAAAGACACATTGCTGGACGCCAAGATCGACAAGATCTTCGAGCCCACCCGGGACGAGGTGGTGCTCACCCTGCGCACCCGCGCCGACACATTCAAGCTGCTGCTCAGCGCCCGCAGCGGCTCGGCCCGCATCTGCCTGACCAGGGAGACCTTTGAGAACCCCCAGACGCCCCCCAGCTTTTGTATGCTGCTCCGCAAGCATCTCACCGGCGGGCGGCTCACCGCCCTGGAGGCCGAGCCGGGCGACCGGCTGGTCTTTCTGCGCTTTTTGTGTACCAACGAGATGGGCGATCTGGTGGAGAACGTGCTGGCCGCGGAGCTGATGGGCCGCTACTCCAACCTGGTGCTGATCCAGAACGGGCGGATCATCGACGCCCTCAAGCGGGTGGATTTCGAGGACTCGGACATCCGCCAGCTGCTGCCCGGCCTTGCCTACACCCTGCCCGCGAAGCCCGCCCGGCCGGACTTTCTGGCGGTGAGCCCCCAGGGGCTGGCGGCGGCCGCCTGTCGGTTGGAGCTGCCCCCCGCCCAGGCGCTGATGAAGTGCTGCACCGGCGTGGGGCCGGTGGTGCTGCGGGAGGCGGTGTTCCGGGCTTTCGGCGGAGAGACCGCCCTGGCCGCCAGCCAGCTGGACCAGCCGGGCGCCGCTGCCCTGGCGGTGGCGCTGGAGGAGGTCCGCGCCCGCTGGGAGGCCGGCGGCCGCCCCTGCCTGGCCATGGACGACGGGGGGGACCCGGTGGAGTTCAGCTTTATCCCCCTGACCCAGTACGGCGAGGGACGGCTTCGCTTCTTCGACAGCTTCAGCGAGCTGCTGGAGGCCTACTACTGCCGCAAGGACCGGGCGGAGCGGCTGCGCCAGAAGAGCCGGGACCTGCACAAGACGGTGAAGAACCTCCACGAGCGGGCGGTGCGAAAGCAGGCGGCCCGCAAAGAGGAGCTGGCCCAAAGCGGCAAGGCCGACCAGCTGCGCCTCTTCGGCGAGCTGCTGCAAGCCAACCTCTGGGCGGTGGAAAAGGGGGCGAAAAGCGTCACCGTCACCAACTACTACGACGGCCAGCCCCTGACCATCCCCCTGGATGTGCGGCTGTCCGCCAGCGCCAACGCCCAGAAGTACTTTAAGGAGTACAAGAAAAAGCAGACCGCCGCCAAAATGCTGGTGAAGCTGCTGGAGCAGGGCGAGCGGGAGATCGAGTACCTGGCCACCGTGCTCTACGAGGTGGAAAGCGCCACCGGCGAGCAAGCCCTGGGGGAGATCCGCCAGGAGCTGAAAAGCCAGGGCTACCTGAAGTATTATAAGGTGCGGGACAAAAAGCAGAAGCCCGCCGACTTCTACCGCTACCGCTCCTCCGACGGCTTTTTGATCCTGGTGGGGCGCAACAACCTGCAAAACGAAAAGCTCACCCTGCACACCGCCCGGGGCAAAGACCTGTGGTTCCACGTGAAGAACGCACCCGGCAGCCACACGGTGGTGATGAGCGAGGGGAAAGACATCCCCCTGACCACCCAGAACGAGGCGGCCCAGCTGGCGGTGCTTCACTCCAGCCTGGCGGGCGGGGCCAAGGTGCCGGTGGACTACACCTTTGTGAAGAACATCCGCAAGACCGGCGACCTGCGCCCGGGCATGGTGCTCTACGAGAGCTACGAGACCGCCTACGTCACCCCCGAGCCGGACCTGGCCCGGCGGCTGGAAGAAAAACGGTGACAGCCCCGGCCATCTCTGCTATACTGGAACCAACGAAACACGCGGCCGCCCCGCCGGCGCCGCTTTCCCAAAGGAGGGACCTTTATGTACTGCAAACAATGTGGCGCCTATCTGCCGGAGGATGCGGTGGCCTGCTCCGTCTGCGGCTGGCTCATCGAGCCGGCAGCCCGGCCTGATGTGCCCGGCGGGCCCGCACCTGAAGCGCCTGCTCCCGGCGCACCCGCCCCCGACGGCCCTATCCCTGGCGGCCCTGCACCCGAGGCGCCCGCTCCCGGCGGCCCTGTCCCCGGCGGCCCTGTCCCCGGCGGCCCTGTCCCCGGCGGCCCTGTCCCCGGCGCACCCGCCCCCGGTGGGCCCGCCCCCGCGCCTGGCGGCCCCGCGCCCGCACCTGAAGCGCCTGCTCCCGGCG
>DXAC01000055.1 GCA_019117205.1 Candidatus Allofournierella merdigallinarum
GAGGTACATTTGGGAAGAAGGAAGAAACCGATCAACCGCACCAACATTCCCCAGTATCAGGTAGAGGCCATTGCCAGGTGCCTTCTGCCGGATATCCTGGCCTTCTTTGAAAGCGAGGAAGGCCAGCGGGAATTTGCCCAGTGGAAGAAGGAGCAAGAGGAAAAGAAAAAAGAGAAAGAATAAGGGTATAGCAAAGGCGGGGCGTCATCCAGCAATGGTGACGCCCCGCCTTTTTTGCGTTTATATAGCCCTTTTTCTTCCCCGGGCGGAGTGGTTGGCTTCGCCTGGGTCGAATATAACAAATAATCCGAACCCATCTCCTATCGGAAATAAGTTCGGATTATATTGTTTTGGTGCGGGTAGTGGGGGTCGAACCCACACGGTCGCCCACTGGAACCTAAATCCAGCGCGTCTGCCAATTCCGCCATACCCGCGTGTAAAGCCGCCCGCAGCGGGCGCGGCGCGCCCTTTGCAAGCGTGTCTCCAGTGTACCAGCCGGCGGCGGGTTTGTCAATCGCGCCCGGCGCGCCGGGGCTATAATCCCGCCGCGGATGCGCATACTAATCACCAGTGCCCGGCGCGCCGGGCCATTACCCGGGGCCGGCGGCCCCGGCGGAGGTGGATGGTATGCTCACGTTTCTTCGCCGCTGCCTGACCTGCGCGGTATGCATCGCCGCGCTGGCGCTGGGCGGCCTCACCTATTTATATACACAGCTGCCCGACTCCTTTATGGTGCCCCGGGGCCAGAGCCTCGCTTTGGCCCAGATGCCCTGGCTGGTGCCGCTGGAGCCCTCCGGCGCGGCGGCGGCCAAGGTCACCCCGGCGGGCGGCAGCTACAACGTCACCCTGTCGGTGCTGGGCAAGATCCCGGTGAAGACGGTGCGCGCCGTGGTGGTGGACCGCCGCTCGGTCACCGTCTGCGGCACTCCCTTTGGCATCAAGATGTTCGCCAACGGCGCCATGGTGGTGGCCTTTACCGACATCCGCACCGCCTCCGGCTCGGCCAATCCCGCCAAGGCGGCGGGGCTCAAGCTGGGGGATGTGATCGTGAGCATCGACGGCCGCGCCACCGTGGACAACGACGACGTGAGCGAGGCCATCCAGGCCGCCGACGGCCGCCCGGTGCAGCTGTCGGTGGACCGGGACGGCCAGACTGTTTCCCTGTCGCTGCAGCCGGTACAGGACGCCGACACCGGCGCCTGGCGGGCGGGTATGTGGGTGCGGGACTCCTCGGCGGGCATCGGCACCCTGACCTTTGTGGACAACGCCTCCGGCGTGTATGGGGGCCTGGGCCACTCCATCAGCGACGCGGACACCGGCCGCTCCATCGCCCTGCTCAGCGGCGAGGTGGCCCCGGTCACCATCACCGGCTACGTGGCGGGCGACGCCGGCGCCCCGGGCGAGCTGAAAGGCCGCTTCACCGGCGAGGCGGCCATGGGGGACATCCTCGTCAACGGCAACACCGGCGTCTACGGCACCATCCGCCGGGTGCTGGAAGGCCAGGACATGGTGGTGGCCCAGGCCCAGGAGGTGCTGGAGGGCCCCGCCCGCATCCTCACCACCATCGACGGCGACGAGCCCGCCTGGTACGACGCGGTGATCGAGCAGGTGTCCCTCAACGAGGAGGATCCCAACCGGAACATGGTGATCCGCATCACCGACCCGGCCCTGCTGGCCGCCACCGGTGGCATCGTTCAGGGCATGAGCGGCAGCCCCATCGTGCAGAACGACCGGCTGGTGGGCGCGGTGACCCACGTGCTGGTGAACGACCCCACCCGGGGCTTCGGCATCTTCGCCGAGACCATGCTGTCCACCGCCGACGCCGCCGCCCAGAAAGCCGCCTGAGCCGCCCCCCGAAAGCCGCCCGAACTGCCCCGCTTCGCGCCCGGCGCGGCGGATGTTGGCGCAGATGCGAAAAAAGGCTTGCAATGATTGGTAATATATGGTAAAATTGGGTTCGTTAAGGGAAATCAAAGATTTGGAGGATCGCAACGACCATGGACAAGATCAAATTCCTGATGACGGACACCGGCGCTTCGCTCACCGCCGCCTGCAAGGCGGCCCTGGAGGCCAAAGGGGCGGAGGTACACGTGTGTGAGAAAAACGGCACCGAGGCGCTGGAGGCGCTGCTGGCCCTGCGGCCCCAGGCGGTGCTGCTGGACGCGTTCATGCCCGGGCTGGACGCCATCTCGGTGAAAGAGCGCTTCGAGCAGGAGGGCGGCCACGCCCGCTTTTATGTCACCGGCGCCTTTCAAAACGAGGAGCTGGAGCAGGAGCTGCTGGACAGCGGCTTCGCGTTCTACTTTTTGAAGCCCTTTGACGAGAACGCCCTGGCGGGCCGGGTGCTGCGGGGCGCCGGGGCGGGGGAGGAACGCGGCCGCGCCCCCGGCTCGGACGAGGTGGTGGTCACCGAGATCCTCCACCAGATCGGGGTGCCCGCCCACATCAAGGGCTACCAGTTCCTGCGGGACGCCATCCTGCTCACCGCCGCCGACCCGGACTACATCAACGCGGTGACCAAGCGCCTGTACCCCCAGATCGCCAAGCAGAACGGCACCACCGCCAGCCGGGTGGAGCGGGCCATCCGCCATGCCATCGAGGTGGCCTGGGACCGGGGCGACGTGGAGGTGCTCAACGGCTACTTCGGCTATACCATCCACAACCTGCGGGGCAAGCCCACCAACTCGGAATTCATCGCCATGATCGCCGACAAGATGCGCCTGGACAAAAAGCAGCGCCGGGCCTGACCGCCGCCCCCGGGCGGCTCCACCCCTTTCCACCGGTTTTCCACCGGTGGATTTTTTTGTGCCCATCCATTATAATAAATACAACGAACGGGGCGGCGCGCCCGACAAGGCAAAAGGGGAGAGGAAACAATGGAAAAAAGGGTTTCGGCGGTGCTGGTGGCGGCGGGGTCCTCCCGCCGGATGGGCTTTGACAAGCTGGCGGCCCCCCTGGGCGGCGGCACGGTGCTCTCCGCCAGCGTGCGGGCGTTCGACCGCCACCCCGGCATTGCCGAACTGGTCATCGTCACCGGCGAAAACGAGGCCCCGGCCCGGGCGGCGGCGGCCGGGTGCGCGAAGCCGGTGAAGCTGGTGAAAGGCGGGGCCACCCGCGCCGCCAGCGCCCTGGCCGGCGTGCGTGCGGCGGCGGGGGAGCTGGTGGCCATCCACGACGCGGCCCGTCCTTTCGTCAGCGCCGCCGTCATCGACCGGGTGCTGGCCGCGGCGGGAGAAACGGGCGCTGCGGCCCCGGCGGTGCCGGTAAAGGACACCGTCAAGCTGGCGGGGCCGGACGCGCTGGTGCAGGCCACCCCACCCCGGGAAAAGCTCTTCGCGGTGCAGACGCCCCAGTGCTTCGACCGGGCGGCCTATCTCCGCCTTGCCGGCGACGAGGCGGTCACCGACGACTGCCAGCTGTTCGAGCAGGCGGGCCTGCCGGTGAAGCTGGTGGCGGGCGAATACGAGAACTACAAGATCACCACCCCCGACGACCTGAAAGGAGAAAAGACCATGCGCATCGGCCACGGCTACGACGTACACAAACTGGTGGAGGGCCGGGACCTGATCCTGGGCGGGGTGAAGATCCCCTTTGAGAAAGGGCTTTTGGGCCACTCGGACGCGGACGTGCTCACCCACGCGGTGATGGACGCGCTGCTGGGCGCGGCGGCGCTGGGGGATATCGGCAGGCACTTCCCGGACTCTGACCCCGCCTATAAAGGGGCGGACAGCCTGGCCCTGGCCCGCCGGGTGGCGGCGCTGCTGGCCCAGGCGGGATACCGGCCGGTGAACCTGGACGCCACCATCCTCTGCCAGGCGCCCAAGCTGGCCCCCCACATCCCCGCCATGGCGGAAAACCTGGCCGCGGCGCTGGGCATGGCGCCGGGCACGGTGAGCGTGAAAGCCACCACCGAGGAGCACCTGGGCTTCACCGGCCAGGGCCTGGGCATCGCCGCCCACGCGGTGGCCCTGTTGGAGACGGATGTGTAAAAACTGTTAAAGGGCCGGAAAAAACAGTTTTCAAGGCTTTGCTGATATGCTATACTAAAAGTTGAGATTTTCGGCGCCCGCCGCCCCGGCGCGCCACAGGGAGGGCTTCGTTTGCCAGACTGGTTCGAGAGCGGAACGCTGTTCATGGTGTTCAACAATTTCCGCGCCATCACCCAGGATCCGCGCAATATCCTGGACATCCTGATCGTGGCCTTTGTGGTCTACGAGGTGATCCTGCTGGTACGCAAGACCCGGGCGGCGCAGCTGGCCAAGGGGGCCTGCGTGGTGCTGGCGGTGTATGTCATCGCCTACGCGCTGGAGCTGCGAACGGTCACCTACCTGATGAACGCGGTGCTGCAGATCGGCTTTTTGGCCCTGATCGTGCTGTTCCAGCCGGAGCTTCGCCGGGCGCTGGAGCAGGTGGGCCGCACCGACAAATGGGCCGCCGGCCTGTTCCACGGCCGGCGCACCGACCCCAGCCTGCGGGGCAAGTGGCAGAACGCCTGCCTTGCCATCTGCGACGCGGCGGAGCAGCTTTCCGACACCCGCACCGGCGCGCTGATCGTGCTGGAGCGGGGCTCCAACCTGTCGGAGATCATCCGCACCGGCACCCCCATCAACGCGGACGTGAACCCGGAGATCCTGGGCACCATCTTCTACGAGGGCACCCCTTTACACGACGGCGCGGTGGTGGTGCGAGACGGCTCGCTGAAAGCGGCCGGCTGTGTGCTGCCCCTTTCCGACAACCTGGAGATCGGCAAGGACATGGGCACCCGCCACCGGGCGGCTCTGGGCATGAGCGAAAATTCCGACGCGGTGGTGGTGGTGGTCAGCGAGGAGACCGGCATCATCTCGCTGGCGAAAAACGGGGTGCTCATCCGCCGGCTGGACCGGCAGAACCTGTTCGACCTGCTCCTGGAAGAGTTGGTGCCGCCGGAGGAAAAAGAGCAAAAGAAACCCCTGTTCTGGAGAGGTAAGCATGAAAAAAACAAACAATGACAGGTCCCTTTTGGACAACCGCGGCCTGCGGGTGCTGTTGTCGGTGGCCATCGCCCTGCTGATCTGGACCATCGTTACCGTCTTCATCGACCCGGACCAGAACACCACCCTGAAAGGGGTGCCGGTGAACTTCGACCAGGACAGCCAGATGTACACCAGCCTGGGCCTGGACATCATCAACGACCCGGTGGCCCAGGTGAACGTGGAGCTGGCGGGCAACGGCACCGACGTCTACGGCCTGTCCGCCGACAACGTGCTGGTGTATCCGGACTACTCGGTGGTCAAGGGCGCGGGCACCTGGGAGCTGAACCTGCTGGTGCGGGTGCTGGGCAACAGCGCCTCCCGGGTCACCGCCACCACCTCCGGCACCGTCACCGTGGTGTTCGACACCATCGAGAGCAAGGAGTTCACCGTGGCGGTGGAACTGGATAAGCAGATCACCATCGCCGACGGCTTCGTGCTCCACAACACCACTGCGGCCCCCGCCATCGTCACCGTGCGGGGCCCCGCCAGCGAGGTGGACAAGATCGGCAGCATCGTGGCCCCGGTGCCCGGCAGCACCGATCTGGAGAACCTCTCGGCCAGCAAGATCGCCACCGTCACCCTGGAGGCCCGGGACGTGAACGGCGAGCCCATGGAGCTGGAGTTC
This sequence comes from Candidatus Allofournierella merdigallinarum, assembly GCA_019117205.1. Taxonomy (GTDB): domain Bacteria; phylum Bacillota; class Clostridia; order Oscillospirales; family Ruminococcaceae; genus Allofournierella_A; species Allofournierella_A merdigallinarum. The sequence continues at coordinate 5,638 of DXAC01000055.1, forward strand.
TCCAGCCTGGACAACTCCATCGTGGACGTGAACATCACCGTCTACCAAAAGGCCGAGCTGCCCCTCAGCGTCAACTTTATCAACTACCCGCCCAACTTCGACCTTTCCACCCTGGACTACACCCTGAGCCAGGAGACCATGGAGGTCTCGGGCCGGTCGTCGGTGATCCAGAACCTCACCGAGATCGCCGTCAGCGACTTCGACCTGTCCAGCTTCCAGCTGGATAAGGTCTACCAGCTCCAGGTGAACCTGCCCAGCGGGGTGGAGAGCCGGGACAACCTGACCACCGTGAACCTGACCTTTAACACCGAGGGCCTTGCCACCAAGACGGTGAACGTGACCCAGATCCGGGTCATCAACGAGCCGACAAACATGGAGATCACCGCCCTGGACAACCGGGTGAACGGGGTCACCCTGGTGGGGCCGGAGGATGTGCTGGAGTCCCTGAGCCCCGCCAGCGTGGTGGCGGTGGTGGACGCCGCCGACCTGCAGATCGCCGAGGGCCGGGAGAAGCTGGCGGTGAGCATCCAGGTGCCCGCCTCCAGCGAGGTGTTCCCCATCGGCAGCTACTCGGTGGAGTGCGAGGCCAAGGCCAGCGGGAGCCAGAACTGATGCTGCTGGTCCGTTCGCTGCGCCTGCCCCTGGACGCCCCCTGCCCCGAAGAGCAGGCGGTGGACCGGGCGCTGAAGCTGCTTCATCTCGGCCGGGGCCAGGTGGCCGCCGCCGGCGTGGCCCGCCTTTCGGTGGACGCCCGCCACGGCCGCCCCGCCCTGGTGTATACCATAGGCGTGCGCCTGAAAGACGAAGGTGCGGAGCCGGCCCTTGCCGGTTCCGCGCCTTGCGTTGCTTTGGCGCGCCGCGCCGAATACCGCCCCCTGCCCGGCGGCGCGCCGCTGGAACACCCGCCGGTGGTGGCGGGTCTCGGGCCCGCCGGCCTCTTTGCCGCCCTGGCCCTGGCCAGGGCGGGCTACCGCCCGCTGGTGGTGGAGCGGGGGCCGGCCCTCGAAAAGCGGGTGGCCGCGGTGGAGCGCTTTTTCGCCGGCGGCGCCCTGGACGAACAGGCCAACATCCAGTTCGGCGAGGGGGGCGCGGGCACCTTTTCCGACGGCAAGCTCACCACCCGCATCGGCGACGAGCTTTGCGGCTTTGTCACCGATACCCTGCTGGCCCACGGCGCGCCCCCCGAGATCGCCTGGCAGCAAAAACCCCACGTGGGCACCGACCTTTTGCGGGGCATCATCGCCTCCATCCGGGCCGAGATCGAGGCGCTGGGCGGGCGGGTGCTCTTTGACACCGCCCTCACCGGCTTCCAGCTGAAAAACGGCCGGCTGGCCGGCGCGGTGACCGGCTCCGGCACCATCCCCTGCCAGCGGCTGGTGCTGGCGGTGGGCCACTCGGCCCGGGACACCTTTTCCATGCTGGCGCAGATGGGCCTGCCCCTTTCCGCCAAGCCCTTTTCGGTGGGCTTTCGGGCCGAGCACCTGCAAGCCGACATCGACCGCGGCCTCTACCACGCTGCGGCGGGCCATCCGGCCCTGCCCCCGGGGGAGTATCAGCTGAGCCACCATGTGGGCGGGCGGTGCGTCTATTCCTTTTGCATGTGCCCCGGCGGCCAGGTGGTGCCCGCCGCCAGCGAGGAGGGGGGCGTGCTCACCAACGGCATGAGCTACCACGCCCGGGCGGGCAAAAACGCCAACGCGGCGGTGGTCATCAGCCTGGACGGGTCGGACTTCGGCGGCGACGCTTTGAAAGCGGTGGCGTTTCAGCGCCGGCTGGAGCGGGCGGCCTTTGCCGCCGGCGGCGGCAGCTACGCCGCCCCCGCCGAGAATGTGCAGAGCTTTCTCAAGGGCCAGGGCCGGCTCACCCCCGGCCCGGTGGAGCCCACCTATTGCCGGGGCGTGCGCCCCTGTGACCTGGGCAGCCTGCTGCCCGCCGGGCTGGCCGACGGCCTGCGGGCGGGCCTCGCGGCGTTCGACCGCAAGCTGCCCGGCTACGCCGGGCCGTCGGCGGTGCTCACCGGCCTGGAGACCCGCACCTCCAGCCCGGTGCGGCTGCAGCGGGGGGAGGACTTCCAGTGCTCCGCCCTGCCGGGGCTTTACCCCTGCGGCGAGGGCGCGGGCTACGCCGGCGGCATCATGAGCGCCGCGGTGGACGGCCTGCGGGTGGCCCGGGCGCTGATCGAGACCAGCGCCCCCGCCCCTTGAACATTTTCGCCGCGCTTGCGGCTTGCAGACCTCACGGAAAGGCAGGTGGCCTATATGGCCGACAACCAGAACGACCCCAACCGCAGAGATCCCTACCAGTATGAGCGCATCCTGCGCCAGTGGGTGCAGCAGACTTTCCTGGACCGTACCGCCGGCGCTTCCCGCGGCCAGGGCCGGCCGGCCGGCGCGCCGCCGGCGGAGGACTCGGCCAGGGAGCTTGCCCGCAGCATCCGGGAGCTGAGCCAGGCCGTCGCCCAGGAGGTGGGCGGCGCGCTGGGCGACGCCACCCGGGAGATGAGCAGCGCGCTGAACGACGCGGCCCGCCAGGTGCGCGGCCCCGCCGCCCAAAACGGCCGGCGGGCCCAGCCCGGCGCGGTGCAGCAGTCCGCCCGGCGGGCGGGAGATGCCCTGGCCGCCCGGGTGAACCAGGCCGGCGGCAGCCTCTCCAACGCCCTGAGGGACGGGCTGTGTGTCTTCGGCGGCACCCTGGCCGTCTGCGCGGCGCTGGTCTGCGGCATTGTGAGCCTCACCGTGCTGCTGGGTCTCGTGCTTTACTTCGAGGTGATAGGCTTCATCTCCCTGGTGTTCCTGCTGGGGCTCACCGCCGCTTTCGGCTTCACCGCCCGCTGGGCGTTCCAGCAGCCGGGCCGCCGGGCCCGGCTCCGGCGTTATCTCACCGCCATGGGGGCAGACCGGTCCGCCCCGGTGCGCCGGCTGGCGGAGGCGGTGCGCCGCCCGGCGGCCTATGTGCGAAAGGACCTGGACCGGATGATCCGCCAGGGCTGGCTGCCGGACGCCTTTCTGGACGACGAGGAGGACATCTTCTTCGTCAGCGCGGCCGAATACCGGGCCACCCAGCGGCGGCAGGAGGCCGCGGCCCGGACCCAGGCGGAGCCCGCCGGCCAGGGGGAACTGGCCGACCTGCTCCAGCAGTGCGACGACTTCGATCTGCTGCTGGGCGAGCACATCGAGAACATGGCGGACCAGCCGGCGCTGCAAAGCCGGCTGATGCACCTGCGCCAGACCGCCCGGGACATCCGGGGCTGGGTGGCGGCCCACCCCGCCGGCGCCGGCAAGGCGCGCAAGTTCGCCCGCTACTACATGCCCACCACCCTGAAGCTGCTGCGGGCCTACGCCGACGTGAAGCACCAGCAGGGGGACGCGGCGGGCGGTATCCGGGAGGAGATCGACGGCATCCTGACCACCCTGAACACCGCCTTTGACAACCTGCGCAACGACCTTTTAAGCGACACGGCGCTGGACATCTCCAGCGAGATCAGCGCCATGCAGACCATGCTGGCCCAGGACGGGCTGGCGGAATATTCATCCCCCCAATAAGGAGAGCATACCCATGAACTACCGCACCTGGCAGATCCCCGCGCCCGACGAAAAGACCGTGGCCAAGCTGGCCGCGGCCATCGGCGCGCCCGGGTTGCTGGCGCGGGTGCTGGTCAGCCGGGGGCTGGGCGACCCTGAAAAGGCAATGGCCTTTCTCACCCAGGACGCGCCCCTGGCGGACCCCTTTCAGCTCAAGGACATGGACCGGGCGGTGGCCCGCATCCTGCAAGCGTTGGACGCGGGCGAGGCCATCGTCATCTTCGGCGACTACGACGTGGACGGCGTCACCGCCACCGCCCTGCTCTTTGAGCATCTGCGGGGGATGGGGGCCAACGTGCGCTGCAAGCTGCCCAGCCGGGAGGAGGACGGCTACGGCCTCACGGTGCCCATCGTGGAGAGCCTGGCCCAAAAGGGCTTTGGGCTGATCATCACGGTGGACAACGGCATCTCCGCTTTGGCCGAGGCCCGCCGCGCCGCCGAGCTGGGGGTGGACCTGGTCATCACCGACCACCACCTGCCCGGCGAAGTGCTGCCCGACGCGGCGGCGGTGGTGGACCCCGCCCGGCCGGACGACCAAAGCCCTTTCAAGTGCCTGTCCGGGGCGGGGGTGGCGTTCAAGCTGTGCGCCGCGCTGGACGGCTGCGCCCCCGAGGAGCTGCTGGAGCAGTGCGGGGACCTGGCAGCCATCGGCACGGTGGCGGACGTGATGCCCCTGACGGGGGAGAACCGCACCATCGTAAAGCAGGGGCTGGCGTCGCTGCAAAACTGCGGTCGGCCGGGGCTGGTGGCCCTGATGGAGAGCTGCGGCCTGGCCGACAAGCCCGTCACCGCCGAGAGCGTCAGCTTCGCCCTGGCGCCCCGGCTCAACGCCGCCGGCCGGATGGACTCCGCCGCCCTGGCCCTGCAGCTTCTCCTCTGCGAGGACCCGGAAAAGGCCCGGCAGCTGGCGGGGCGGCTGAGCCAGGCCAACGCGGACCGGCAGGCCGCCGAGCAGGCCATCATGGCCCAGGCCCAGGCCCAGATCGACGCCGACCCAGCCCGCCTGCTGGACCGGGTGCTGCTGATCTGGGGGGAGGACTTCCACCCCGGCGTCATCGGCATCGTGGCCAGCCGCCTGGTGGAGCGCTACGGCCGCCCGGCCATGGTCATCGGTGTCCAGAACGGCGAGGGCAAGGGCTCCGGGCGCAGCGTGCCCGGCTTCAACCTGCACCGGGCCATCGCCGCCTGCGCCGACCTGCTCATCCGCTACGGCGGCCACGCCATGGCGGCGGGGCTGTCGGTGAAAAAGGAGAACATCCCGGCGCTTCGCCGGGCGCTGAACGAATATGCCGCCCGGGAGTACCCGGTGCTGGAGGCGCCGCCCCTGCGGCTGGACGCCGCGCTGGACCTCGAACGCCTCACGGTGGCGGATGTGGAGAGCCTCTCCTATCTGGCCCCCTGCGGAAACGAGAACCCCGCGCCCCTGTTTTTCCTGGGGGACGCGGTGGTGGAGGCGGTCTACCCGGTCAGCGACGGGCGCCACTCCCGCCTGCGGCTGCGCAAGGGCGCGGGCAGCCTGTACGCGGTGTGCTTCACCGTGTCCCCGGCCCAGCTGCCCTACCAGCCGGGCGACCGGGTGGACGCGGCGCTGAGCCTGTCTGTTTACGAGGGAAAAAACGGGCCGATGCTCTCCGGCCGGGTGCGGGCGCTGCGCCCGGCGGGGATGCCGGACACGGTGCCCCATCAGGCGGCCCTGTTCGAGGCCTTTTTGTGCGGCGCGGCCCTGGAACCGGCCCAAAAGGCGCTGCTCCGGCCGGGCCGGGAGCACATCGCGGCCCTCTATCGGGCCATCCGCCAGGGAGGCGTGTTCGCGGACGATCTGCGGCCGCTGCTAATGCGCCTGGGGGCGGAGAACACCGGCCGCACCCTGGCGGGCCTCAAGGCCCTGGAACAGCTGGGCCTGGTGGAGACCCGGCAGGAGGGCGGCGCGGGACGCATCGCCCCGGTGGCCGTTTCGGGCAAAAAAGACCTGGCGGCCGCACCCATTCTGAAAGCTCTGGAGGCATGATCCATGGCAAGCTATATCACCTATCAGGACCTGAAACAGGCGGTGGTGGACACCGGCCGCCCCTATGATCTTTCCATGCTGGACAAGGCCTTTGCCCTGGCGGACGCGGCCCACGCGGGCCAGAAGCGCCGCTCGGGCGAGCCCTACATCTGCCACCCGCTGAACGTGGCGCTGCTGCTGGTGGAGCTGGGCATGGACACCGAGAGCCTGGCCGCCGCGCTGATGCACGACGTGGTGGAGGACACCGCCACCGCCCTGGAGGACATCCAGTCCCAGTTCGGCCCGGATGTGGCCCGGCTGGTGGACGGCGTCACCAAACTGACCAAAATTCAGTTCTCCAGCGTGGAGGAGCAGCAGGCGGAGAACCTGCGCAAGATGCTGCTGGCCATGAGCCAGGACGTGCGGGTGATGATCATCAAGCTGTGCGACCGGCTGCACAACATGCGCACCGGCGACGCCTGGCCCGAGCAGAAGCGCCGGGACAAGGCCCTGGAGACCATGGAGGTCTACGCCCCCATCGCCCACCGCCTTGGCATCAGCAACATCAAGGAAGAGCTGGAGGACCGCAGCCTGTGGTATCTCGACCCGGTGGGCTACCAGGAGATCCGGGACCTGCTGGCGGGGGCGGGCGGCGAGGCCTTTGTGGCCAGCACCAGCCGCATCATCCAGCAGCGCCTGGCGGAAAACGGCATGGACAACGCCACCATGAAGAGCCGGGTGAAGAGCGTTTACGGCATCTACCGCAAGATGTTCATCCAGGACCGGGACTTCGCCGAAATCTACGACGTTTACGCGGTGCGGATCATCCTGGACACGGTGGCCGAGTGCTACAACGCTCTGGGCGTCATCCACGATATGTACCACCCCATCCCCAACCGGTTCAAGGACTATATCTCCACCCCCAAGCCCAACGGCTATCAGTCGCTGCACACCACCGTCATCGGCCACGAGGGCATCCCGTTCGAGGTGCAGATCCGCACCCGGGAGATGGACCAGATGGCGGAGTACGGCGTGGCCGCCCACTGGAAATACAAGGCCGGGGTGCAGGGCACCGACCGGCTGGACGAGCGCCTGGCCTGGGTGCGCCAGCTGCTGGAGAGCCAGCGGGAGAGCGACGACGCGGGCAGCCTTTTGCAGGACATCAAGGGCGACCTGTTGCCGGACGAGGTCTTCGCGTTCACCCCCCGGGGCGACGTGATCAACCTGCCCGCCGGCGCCACCGCCATCGACTTCGCCTACGCCATCCACTCGGCGGTGGGCAACCGGATGGTGGGCGCCAAGGTGAACGGGCGCATCGTGCCCATCGACCACAAGGTGGCCACCGGCGAAATCATCGAGATCCTCACCGGCCCGGCGGACAAGGGCCCCAGCCGCGACTGGCTGAAGATCGTGGCCACCAGCGAGGCCCGCAACAAGATCCGCAACTGGTTCAAAAAGGAGCGGCGGGAGGAGAACATCCAGGAGGGCCGGGAGGCCCTGGAGCGGGAGATGCGCCGCAACCTGATCAACATACCCGACGACCAGTGGGACGACTTCATGGCCGAGATCGCCCGCCGCCAGCGGCTGAACTCGGTGGAGGAGATGTACGCCGCCCTGGGCTATGGCGGGCTGCAGCTCAGCCGGCTCATGGGCAAGGTCAAGGACGAGTACGCCCGCCTCAAGGCGGCCCAGCCCCGGCCGGCCGTGCTGGCGGACATCCCCATCAAGGCCCACAAGGGCACCGACGGCGTGGTGGTGGAGGGCATCGACAACTGCCCGGTGAAGTTCGCCAAGTGCTGCACCCCGCTGCCCGGCGACGACATCGTGGGCTTCATCACCCGGGGCTTTGGCGTGTCCATCCACAAAAAGAGCTGCCAGAACGTGCAGGCCAGCCTCTCGAACCCCGAGAACCGGGGCCGCTGGGTGCCCGCCCACTGGGAGGCCGGCGAGCAGGAGCACTACCAGGCCACCCTGGAGCTGGTGGCCATGGACCGGGACGGCCTGGTGGGGGACGTGGCGGTGGCCCTGGGGGAACTGCGGGTGCCCATCTACGCCATGACCGCCCGGGCGGCGGACAATGGCCGGGCCTCCATGAGCATCACCCTGGGCATCTCCAACACCGAACACCTGAACAGCGTGCTGGCCAAGCTCCGCAAGGTGCGGGACGTGATCCAGGTCATCCGCATCTGAAAGCGGCAAAAGGAGGATAAGGATATGCGCGCAGTCATCCAGTGCGTCCGCAAGGCGGACGTGTCGGTGGACGGAGGCGAGCCGCGGGCCATCGGCCCGGGCATCGTCGTGCTGCTGGGCGTCAAGGACACCGACACCCTGGACATCGTGCCCAAGCTCGCGGAAAAGTGCGCGAACCTGCGGGTCTTTCCCGACGAGGAGGGCAAGCTGAACAAGAGCGCCGTGGACCTGGGCTATTCCGCTTTGGTGGTGAGCAACTTCACCCTCTACGGCGACACCAAAAAGGGCAAGCGCCCCAGCTATGTGGCGGCGGCCAAGCCGCCCCTTTCCGTCGACGCCTACGAGCTGTTTTTGGCCGAGATGGAAAAACAGGGCCTCAAGGAGGTCAAGCACGGGGAGTTTGGGGCGGACATGCTGGTGAACATCGCCAACGACGGCCCGGTGACCATCGTCATCGACACCGACCGCTGGTGACCCGCCCCGCCCGCCGGGCCCCGCAGAGGCCCAAGGACACACCTGCAAGGAGATTGGTATGAAAGTTTTGCATCTCACCGGCCCCGCCCCCCTGGAGGCCAACAGCTTCGTGCTGCTGGGGGATACGGGCCGGGCGCTGGTCATCGACCCGGCGCCCTCCCTCGCCGCCTTTGAAAAGGCGCTGGAGGGCGCCCCGGTGGAGGCCATCCTGCTCACCCACGGCCACTACGACCACATGACCGGCCTGGCCGATCTGCAAAAGCGATGGAACTGCCCGGTGTATCTGGACCCGGCGGACGCCGCCGGCACCCCGCTGATGCCCGCCGGCCCGGGCACCCTGGGCTACACCGACGGCGGCACGCTGGAGCTGGCGGGCCTTTCCGTCACCTGCTGGCACACCCCCGGCCACAGCAAGGGCAGCTGGGTGCTTTTCTGCCAGGGGCTGCTCTTCACCGGCGACACCCTGTTCGCCGGCGACGTGGGCCGCACCGACCTTGCCGGCGGCAGCTGGCAGGAGCTGTGCCGCAGCATGGAAAAGCTGCGGGCCCTGCCTTTGCCGGACGACACCCGGGTGCTGCCCGGCCACGGGCCGTTTTCCACCCTGGGGGCGGAAAAGGCCGCAAACGTCTATCTTGCCGGCAAGGAGTTATAAACATGGTGATCTGTGTGCAGGGGCTGCCCTCGGTGTACGAGCCGGAGAACGTGGCCAGGCTGTTCTGCCCGGCGGCGCGGCTGGTGCGCCGGCTGCCCCAAAAGGAGGACGCGGTGCTGGCCCGGGCGGGCCGGCGCCTGGTGGCGGGGGTGCGCCTGGGCGGGCGCTGCGACCTGCGCTTTGCCCCCGCCCCCGCCGACCCGAAGCAGGCGGAGTACGCCCTGGCCAGCCTTGTGTATGAGCTGCTGAAAGAGCGCACCGGCCTGCGCCCGCCCTGGGGCAAGCTCACCGGCGTGCGCCCGGTGCGCATCATCCACGACCGCCGGGCCGCCGGCATGGGCGAGGAGGACATCCGCCGCCTGTTCCTGGAGCACTACGACTGCACCGAAGAGAAATTCCGGCTGGCAAAGTCCATCGCCGACCTGCAAAAGCCCATCCTGGCCGCCCGCGGGGCCCGGGATTACAGCCTGTACATCGGCATCCCGTTCTGCCCCTCCCGGTGCAGCTATTGCAGCTTTGTCTCCCTGTCCACCCAGCGGGAGGGCAAGCTGATGGAGCCCTACCTGGAGGCTTTGTGCCGGGAGATCCGGGCCATCCGGGACCAGGCGCAGCGCTGCGGCCTTGTGCTGAAAACGGTGTACATCGGCGGCGGCACCCCCACCAGCCTGTCGGCGGACGGCCTGCGCAGGCTGATGGGCACGGTGGCGGAGTGCTTTGACCTGTCCAAACTGGAAGAATACACCGTGGAGGCCGGCCGCCCCGACTGCACCGACGGGGAAAAGCTGGCGGTGCTGAAAGAATACGGCGCCAGCCGCATCTCCATCAACCCCCAGACTTTCAGCGACGAGGTGCTGGCGCGCATCGGCCGCCGGCACACGGCGGCGGACATCCTGCGCTGCTTCGAGCAGGCCCGGGCCGCGGGGCACGACAACATCAACATGGACCTGATCGCCGGCCTGCCCGGCGACACGGTGCAGGGCTTTTCCCAGAGCCTTTCCACCGCCATCACCCTTGCGCCGGAGAACATCACCGTCCACACCCTCACCCTGAAACGGGCCTCCAATCTGGTCATCGGTTCCGCCGCCGCCGACTACGGCGACGTGGCCGCCATGCTGGACGCGTGCGGCGCGCTGGCCGACGCGGGCTACCGGCCCTACTACCTCTACCGGCAAAAGGGCACCCTGCAAAACCTGGAAAACACCGGTTGGTGCAAACCCGGGCGGGAGGGGTACTATAATATCTATATCATGGAGGAGGTGCACTCCATCCTCTCCGCCGGGGCGGGCGGCTCCACCAAGCTGGTGCAGCCCGGGGGCGAGCGGATCCAGCGCATCTTCAACTACAAATATCCCGCCGAGTACATCCGCGGGTTCGACACCATTCTGGAACGCAAGCAGGGAGTGAGTGATTTTTATGCCCGCTATCTGGATCCCCAAACGGCTGGTTGAGATCAGCCTCATCAACACCGCCGCCGAAAGCGCCGGCAGCTTTGTGCGCCACTGCGAGCTGGAGTACGAGGGCCGCATCCACGCGGCGGCCAGCGAGGTGCTGGCCAGCGGCTGCCACATCGTCATGCTCACCGGGCCCTCCGCCTCCGGCAAGACCACCACCGCCAACAAGCTGGCGGCGGCGCTCACCGCCCGGGGCTGCCCGGCCCAGGTCATCAGCCTGGACAACTTTTATAAAAACCTGGACGAATACCCCCGCCTGCCGGACGGCACCAAGGACTACGAGAATATCACCGCCCTGGACGTGGCCGAGATCCACCGGTGCCTCCAGGACATCCTGGACACCGGCGAGACCATGCTGCCCCAGTTCGACTTCGTCACCGAGACCCGCAAGGCGGAAAAGATCCCCCTGTCGGTGCCCGGCGGGGTGTGCATCATCGAGGGCATCCACGCCCTGAATCCCCAGCTCACCGCCCCGCTGCCCGCCGGCAGCGCCTACAAGATCTACGCCGGCCTGCGGGAGGAATACAGCTACCGAGGCCAGCGGGTGCTGCCCACCCGGGACATCCGCCTGGCCCGCCGCATGATGCGGGACTGCAAGTTCCGGGGCCACAGCCTGGAAAAGACGCTGGGCATGTGGGGCGGGGTGTGCGCCGGCGAGGACAAGTTCATCAAGGTGTTCAAGCCGGAGGCGGACCTTTTGCTGGACACCTCGTTCAGCTATGAGATCTGCCTGCTGGCGCCTTTCATGGCCCCGCTGGCGGGCAGCCTGCCCCCGGAGCACCCCTTGTGCGAGACGCTGAACAGCCTGGCCGGGCGCTTTGCGCTGGTGGACGCGCTGGACGAGACCCTGGTGCCGGCGGGCTCCATGCTGCGGGAGTTTTTGGGCTGAAAACGGTTGCGCGGCGGGCCCCGCCGCAGTATAATGAGGAAAACAGCCAAGGTTTTCTGGCATACGATCCCCGGCTTTTGCCGAAAGAAAGAGGTGCACACACATGAACGTGAACATCGACCTGGACCGCATCCTGGAAGCGGGCGCCAAAGCGGTGGACGGCGCGAAGAAGACCGCCGCCGACCTGGCCCGGGAGGGCAAACGGCAGACCGACCTGCTGGCCGCCCAGGGCAAAAAGGCCAAGGCGGAGCGCCAGCTGGGCGCGCTGGTGTACAGCCTGGCGAAAAACGGCGAGGAGAACCAGCCTCTGGTGAACAAATACATCGCCGCCATCGCCGCGCTGGACGACAAGATCCGGGAGCTGAAAGACCAGCCCTGCGGCGAGTGTCCGCCCCCGCCCGCGGAGGAGGACGCGCCTCCCACCCGCACCTGCCCCCAGTGCGGCCGCGAGGTGGAAGAGGATGCCCTGTTTTGTAATGGGTGCGGGGCACAGTTGTAAACTGGGCGAAGCGGGCCGCGGCGCCGCCGTTGTGGTGGCCGTGGGGCCCGATTAAGAGAAGAGATGCCAACGCACGGGGCGGCTTTGCCGCCCCGTGCACCTTTGCCCGGCCAAACCAATGATGGGGGTTTGCACACATCCGCCCGTTCCAGACGGATCGTTTTTTGTTCAGAAGTATGAAAACGCCCCCGGCGGGGCAAAAATAGGGGCAAAGGGGCTTGAAAAGGCAACTTTCGTGGGTTAAAATGAAAAAGCGATTAAGGGGGTGGTCCCGTTGGTGGATTTCGAGCGGAAACAGCGCTATACCGCCCAGGATCTGGTGCGCATCGTGGCCCTTTTGCGGGACCCGGAAAACGGCTGCCCCTGGGACAAGGAACAGACCCACCAGTCCATCCGCGCCAACTTCATCGAGGAGACCTACGAGGCCCTGGAGGCCATCGACCTGGCCGACGCCCATCTTCTGGAAGAGGAGCTGGGGGACGTGCTCTTGCAGGTGGCGCTCCACTGCCAGATGGAGGCCGAGAAAGGCGTCTTTGACTTCGACGCGGTGTGCGACGGCATCTGCAAAAAGCTTATCTACCGCCATCCCCACGTGTTCGGCGACACGGTGGCCGACACCACTGGCCAGGTACTGGCCAACTGGGAGGCGCTGAAAAACGCCGAGAAAGAGCGCACCACCGCCAAAAGCCGGCTGGAGAGCGTGCCGGCGGCTTTTCCCGCCCTGATGCGGGCGGCCAAGGTGCAAAAGCGGGCCGGAGCCTATGGCTTCGCCTACCCGGACGCCGCCGCCGCCCTGGCGGACCTGGAAAGCGAACTGGCCGAGCTGAAAGAGGCCATGGCATCGGGCGGGGACGTGCAGTGGGAGCTGGGCGACCTGTTGTTCGCCGCCGTCAACCTGGGCCGGATGCTGGGCCAGGACAGCGAGCAGGCCCTTTCCGCCGCCACCGGCCGGTTCCAAAACCGGGTCATCGCCTGCGAGGAGCAGGCTCTGGCCGAGGGAAAGGCCCTGGAAGCGGTGGACGCCCAAACGCTGGACCGCTACTGGAAAGCGGCCAAACAGACCGAGCAGACGTCAAAGGGCTAAGACCCTTTGTGCTGGTATAATTTTTTGGAGGTAAAAGAACATGACCAAAGTTGAACTGATCGCGGCTGTCGCTGAGGCGGCCGAGCTGACCAAAAAGGACGCCGAGAAGGCCGTGAACGCCACCGTGGAAGTGATCACCAAGGCTCTGGCCGACGGCGAGAAAGTTTCTCTGGTGGGCTTCGGCACCTTTGAGACCCACAAGCGCGCCGCCCGCACCGGCATCAACCCCCGCACCAAGGAGACCATCCAGATCGCCGCTTCCACCGCGCCCGCGTTCAAGGCTGGCAAGGCCCTGAAGGACGCCGTTTCCAAGTAAGCGACGCAAACCAGACCAGGACGGTCCCGGTCCCGCGCGGCGGGGCCGGAGCCGTTTTTTTGTCCGCGTTTTTTATGAGGAGGGAGCCAGTGTGCGGATCGACAAATACCTGAAAGTGAGCCGGCTCATCAAGCGGCGCACCGTGGCCAACGAGGTGGCCGACGCGGGCCGCATCCTGGTAAACGGCAAGCCGGCCAAGGCCAGCTACGCCGTCAAAGAGGGAGACGAGATCGAGATCACCTTCGGCAACAAGCCGGTGAAAGTGCGGGTGCTCTCCACCGAGGCCCCCGCCGGCAAGGACGTTGCCCGGGAAATGTACCAGGTCATCGAGTGACCCGGCCCAAGTAAAAAAATGCCCCGGGGGCTGCGGCCCCCGGGGCGCTTTATTTCACTTCCTGTTCCGGGTCGCGGAACAGCTCGCTTGCAAAGAGCTCCCGCACGATTCCGGAATACGCAGGCGCACGGCCTCGCCAATATCCATGGGCGTCACCGCATCTGGTCGATCAGCGCGAGGACGGCGGCCTGCTGTTCCCGGCTCAGCCGGTTCCAGCGTTCCAGCAGGCGGCGCTGCTCCTCCGTCAGCTCCACCGGGTCCCCCTCCTGGGCAAGCAGCTGCGACAGGGTGATACCCAGCGCGGCGCAGACCTTTTCCAGCGAGGGCAGGGTGGGCACCATTCCCTTGCGATACCAGGAGGAGATGGTGGACTGGGGCAGCCCCGAGCGCTCGGCCAGCTGGTATTCCGTCCAGCCCCGCGCCTGCCGCTCGGCCGCGATAACAGCGAGCAGGTCTTTCATCTGCGCCACCTCCTGAACATTGTACTTTTCGTTAATTATACTGCGACAAATCGTTGCACTTTAATAACTATTGTCGTATAATTTAAACGATATACACAACTATGGAGGCAGGCTGTGAAGCGGGACGTCTGTTTTTCATCGGCCACCGGGAGTGCGGGCAGGAGCTGTATCCGGCGCTGTGCGCGGCGGTGGAGCAGCACATTGTTGAATGGGGTGCCGCTGAGTTTTGGGTGGGGAACTATGGAGGCTTTGACCGCCTGGCGGCCCGGGCGCTGCTGGCGGCAAAACAGCGGCGCCCGGAAATTAAATTGTATTTGCTGCTGGCGTGGCACCCTTGCCGGCGGGCGGTGGAACTGCCAAAGGGGTTCGACGGCAGCATCTACCCGCCGGGCATGGAGCGGGTGCCGCCCCGGGCGGCCATCCTGCGGGCGAATCGTTATGCGGTGGACAATGCCCGCTGGCTCATCGCCGCGGTGTGGCGCCCGGCCAGCAACGCCCGCGACCTTGTGGAGTACGCCCTCCGCCGCGCCGGCGGCCCCCGGGTCACGCTGCTGCGTCGGTGACCCGCGCCGGGCATAACCCCTGGCCGCCGCCGCATATACATTGGCGAAAAGGCAGGTGCAGACCATGCAGGAAAATAAGACCTCCGCCGCCCGGCCCGCCGAGAGCCCGGCGGCAAAGTTGCCCCATCATCTGATCGTGGAGGACCGCCGCGCCCTCACCGCCACCGGCGTCACCAAGGTGGCCAGCTGTGACGAGACGGGGGCGGTGCTGGAGACCCAGCAGGGCACCCTGGTGGTGGGGGGCCAGGGCCTCTCGGTGAGCGAGCTCTCCCTGCAAACCGGCGAGGTGAAGATCTTCGGGCGCATCGAGTCCATGCAGTATTCCGAGCCCGCGCCGGCGGCGGGCGGCGTGCTCCGCCGCCTGCTGCGCTAAGCGGTGGCCGCGCCCATCGCCCTGCCCTATGTGCTGGCGGACGCGCTGTGTTGCCTGGGGCTGGGCTTTCTGCTGGCGGGCTGCTACGACCTGGCGCGCTTTGCGCTGGGCTCCTGCCGCCTGGTGTGCTTTGTGCTGGATCTGGCCGCCGCCCTGGCCGGCGCGGTGCTGGTCTGCGGCTTTGCCGCCGCCCGCAGCTACACCGGCGTGGTGCGCTGGTACATGGCGGCGGGGCTGGCACTGGGGCTGGCGGGGTACTTTTTTGTCCTTGCGCCGGGGTGCGCGGCGGTGCAGCGGCTGATCAAGTGGGTCCTGAGCCGGCCCTTTGCCCTGGCCTGGCTGCTGGCGGCGCGGCCGGCAGGGCGTCTGGCGGGCCGGGCTGCGGGGCGCGCCGGCAAAAAATTCCGTGCGGCGGCCCAAAAACGCCGCAAAAAACAGTTGAAAAACAAAGGGCGGGTGTTGTATAATTCAAATGATCCACCCGGTTGATCCACGGGTGGAGCGCGCCCATTTTTAGGAAAAGGAGGGTCCGACCCATGGAAAAACGGCAGTCGCGGAAACTTCGTCCCGGCCAGCTGTTGCTGCGGGCGGGCCTTGCGCTGGCGGCGGGTTATCTCGCGGTGGGCCTGGTGGTCAACCAGGTGGACATCGCGGCCAAGCAGCAGGAGCTTCAGGACCTCACCGACCAGGTGGAGCAGCAGCGCCAGCAAAACGACGAGCTGAACCGCATCCTGGAATCGGGCAGCGACGAGGAGATCATCGAGCGGGTGGCCCGGGACAAACTGGGCTACGCCAAGCCCAACGAGCGGGTGTTCATCGACGTCACCGGCCAGTGAGAACGGCTACAAAGGCCGCGGGAGACCGCGTTGCGGGCCTTTTGCAGAATACAACATACAAAAAGGGGTTTTATCGCGTTGCAGTTAGAGGTAGGGGCGATCCTGGAGGGCAAGGTCACCGGCGTCAAAAAGTTTGGCGCGTTCGTGGCGCTGCCCGGCGGCAGGACCGGAATGGTACACATCTCCGAGGTGTCCAACAGCTTTATTGAAGACCTGTCCACCGTGCTCAGCGAGGGGCAGGAGGTCAAGGTGAAAGTGCTCAGCATCGCAGAGGACGGCAAGATCGCCCTGTCCATCAAGCGCACCCTGCCTCCCGAGCCGCGCGGGTCCCGCACGGCCGGGCCCCGGCCCCAGCGCGCCCGTTCCGACGCGCCCCGGGTGTGGCAGCCTAAGGCCCCCGCGCCCCAGGGCGAGATGAGCTTCGAGGACATGATGGCCAAGTTCAAAAGCCAGAGCGAGGAGAAGATCAGCGACCTCAAGCGGGTCACCGAGAACCGACGCGGCGGCGGTTACTCCCGGCGGCGCTGAACCCGGCCCCACACAAGCGGAGAAAAGGGCGGACTGCCGGCAGTGGCAGCCCGCCCTGTTTTATACGCCACGGCGCGAAAAATGTCAAAGCCGGGCCCAGCGCCCGCGGAAAGGATGGAAAAACCATGAAAGTCATCGTAGTGGGCGGCGTGGCCGCCGGCGCCAGCGCGGCGGCCCGTTTGCGCCGGCTGGACGAAACAGCGGAGATCCTGGTCTTCGAGCGGGGCGAGCACGTCTCCTTTTCCAACTGCGGCCTGCCCTATCATCTGGGCGGGGCCATCCCCGACGCGGACGATCTGGTGCTGATGACCCCCGCCGCCTTTAAGGCCCGCCACAACATCGAGGTGCGGGTGAACAGCGCCGTCACCGCCATTGACCGGGCGGCCAAGACCGTCACCGTGCAGCCAAAGGAGGGCCCGGCCTATACCGAGCGCTACGACAAGCTCATCCTGGCCCCCGGGGCCGCGCCCATCGTGCCCGGATCCATCCCCGGCGTGCACAGCCCCCAGGTGTTCACCCTGCGCAACGTATCGGACGTAAAGGCCATCAAGGCTTACATCGACGGCAACGGCGTCACCCGGGCCGCGGTGGTGGGCGGCGGCTTCATCGGGGTGGAGGTGGCCGAGAACCTGGCCAGCGCCGGCCTGCTGGTGGACCTGGTGGAGGGGGCGGACCAGGTGCTGGCCCCCTTTGACTACGACATGGCCCAGATCCTCCACAAGGAGCTGACGGACAACGGCATCACCCTGCATCTGAACAGTATGCTGGCCTCGGTCTCCCAGGGCCACATCACCGTGACACGGGCGGGCAGGGAGGAAAACATCCCCGCCCAGCTGGTGGTGCTGGCCATCGGCGTGGCGCCGGAAACGGCCCTGGCCCGCCAGGCGGGCCTTGCCATCGGCGACACCCGGGGCATCCGGGTGGACGCCAGCTGGCGCACCGAAGACGAGGACATCTATGCGGTGGGCGACGCGGTGGAGAGCTTCGACCGCCTGACCCGCCGGCCCGGCCGGCTGGCCCTGGCGGGCCCGGCCCAGCGGCAGGCCCGGGCGGCGGCGGACCACATCTGCGGCCGCCCGGCGGACAACCGGGGCTACATCGGTTCGTCCTGCGTGCGGGTGTTCGACCTGAACGCCGCCGCCACCGGCCTCTCGGAAAAGGCGGCCAAAAAGGCGGGCATCCCCTGCCAGACGGCGCTCATCTTCCCCAGCGACAAGGTGAGCATCATGCCGGGGGCCGGCACCATGGCGTTCAAGCTGGTCTTCGAGACCCCCACCGGCCGGGTGCTGGGCGCCCAGGCCATCGGCCGGGGTGACGCGGTGCGCCGGGTGGACGTGATCGCCACCCTCATCTCCATGGGCGGCACCCTGGCGGACCTCAAGGAGCTGGAGCTGTGCTACTCGCCGGTGTACGGCACCGCCAAGGACGTGGTGAACATGGCCGCCCTGGTGGGGCTGAACCTGCTGGAGGGCCGGGTGAAACAGGTGCCGGTGACCGCCGTGCGGGGCCTGGTGGAGCAGGGAGCCTATATCATCGACGTGCGGGAGGAGCGGGAGTACGCCGCCGGCCACCTGAAAGGGGCGGTGAACATCCCCCTGTCCCGGTTCCGCCAGCGGATGGGCGAGGTGCCCCGGGATGTGCCGGTGTACCTGCATTGCCGCTCCAGCCAGCGCAGCTACTACGCCCTGTGCGAGCTGCTGGGCAGCGGCTACACCAACGTGTACAACATCCAGGGCTCTTTTTTGGGCATCTGCCTGTACGAGTATTTCAACGACCGTGACCTGGGCCGCGAGCCCATCGTCACCGCCTACAATTTCCGCTGAAAGGGAGAGATCGGCTATGAAGATACTTTACCGTGACCAGCTGGAGGAGACCCGGCCCCGGATGGCCGGCGGCGAGGGGGAGTGTACCCTCCACCACATCCTGCCGGCGGAGCTGGCCGCCGGCGCGGGCCGGCTGTTCGCCATCAACACCCTGGCGCCGGGCAGTTCCATCGGCTACCACGAGCACCGGGGCGAGTTTGAGGTCTACTACATCCTGGAGGGGGTGGCCCGCGTCACCGACGACGGCGAGGAGTACGACCTGGCCGCCGGGGACATGATGCTGTGCGCCGACGGCCACGGCCACGCCATCGCCAACCGCAGCGACGCGCCCATGCGCTTTCTGGCGCTGATCCTCAACGTGCGGGACCCGGCCTGAGGCCGCACCGCCGTTCGCCCGCCGCCGCCCTCCGTGGGCGCCGGCGGGCTTTTGTGCATTTTCACACAGCTTTGCCATAAAAACTTTACAGACTGTACACCCCTTTTCTCTGGCGTTTTTTGTGCAAATTCGCTATAATAATAGTATCAAGCGGCGGCGTCCTGCAAAGAGGCGTGGCCCCGGCAGCGTGAGCCGCCAAAAGGAGGCTAAGGTTTTATGAAGGTCGTATGCACCGGTCGCAGAGTTTCCCTGAAACCCTCGTTTGTGGAAAAGGCGGAGAAACGCCTGGGAAAGCTGGATAAATTCTTCCCGGACGAGACCCAGGCCCAGGTCACCGTAACGGTGGAAAAGGGCCGCCAGACGGTGGAGATCACCGTGCGGGACGCCGGCATCACCGTGCGCGCCGAGAAGACCGCCGACCAGATGGAAGCCGCCCTGGAGGACGCGGCGGACCTGTTGACCCGCCGGCTGGTGAAGAACCGCAAGCGCCTGAGCACCCAGATGACCCGCGCCGCGGAGTGGCCTGCGGACGAGGAGCCGGAGCCGGAGGAGACCTTTGAGGTCATCCGGGAGAAGCGGTTCGCCGTCAAGCCATGCTCCACCGACGAGGCCATCCTCCAGATGAACCTGCTGGGCCACAGCTTCTATCTGTACCGCAGCATGGAGAACGACCAGATCCAGGTGGTCTACCGCCGGGCCGACGGCGGCTACGGCGTGCTGATCCCCCTGAACTGAACGGCTGAAAGCCAGCGGGCCGCCCCGGATATTCCGGGGCGGCCCTTTTCCTGGTGTGTCCCGGACAAAAACCGCGCCGCCCCCTTGCGCGCCGGGACGGGGGATGCTATGATAGTATCCCGGCGAGACCGCCGACCACCGACCCGCCGTTTCGGGGCGGGCCGCAAAAAAGGAGCTGCCTTTATGAAGTTTGAACTGATCGCCCCCTGTTATTTCGGCACCGAGAGCACCGCCGCCTTTGAGGTGCGCCGGCTGGGGGCGGAAAACGTGCAGGTCACCGACGGGCGCATCGCCTTTTCCGGCGACGAGAGCACCATCGCCGCCGCCAACCTCAACCTGCGCTGTGCCGAGCGGGTGCTGGTGCTGCTGAAGCGCTTTCCCGCCGGCACCTTTGACGAGTTGTTCGACGGGGCGTTTTCGGTGCCCTGGGAGGAGCTCATCCCCGCCGACGCGGCCTTTCCGGTGAAAGGGTCCAGCCTGTCCAGCACCCTGTCCAGCGTGCCCGCCTGCCAGAGCATCGTGAAAAAGGCGGTGGTGGAGCGGCTGAAAAAGGGCCACAAGACCCTGTTTTTGCCCGAGACCGGCGCGCAGTATAAAATTCGCTTTTCCATCCGCAAAAACCTGGCGGAGATCATGCTGGACACCAGCGGCGACGGCCTGCACAAGCGGGGCTACCGGCGCAACGCCACCGGCGCGCCCATCAAGGAGACGCTGGCCGCCGCCATCGCCGACCTGGGCCGGGTGCGGCGCAACACCGCCGTGGCCGACCCGTTCTGCGGCAGCGGCACCCTGGTGATCGAGGCCGCCCAGAAAGCGATGAACATCGCCCCCGGCCTGCGCCGGCGCTTTGCCGCCGAGCAGTATTCTTTCTGCCCGCCGGCGGTGTGGGCCGCCCAGCGGGAAAAGGCCCTCTCGGAAATTCGCCAGGACGCCGCTTTCGAGGGTCGTGGCTTTGACATCGACCCCGCCGCGGTGGAGCTGGCTGCCCACAACGCGAAGCTGGCCGGTGTGGCCGAGCGCTGCCGCTTCGCGGTGGCGGACGTGGCGGACTTCGCCCCCGCCCCCGGACAGACGGTGCTCACCAACCCCCCCTACGGCGAGCGGCTGGGGGACCTGGCCGAGGCCGCCCGGCTGGCGGGGGTGCTGGGGGCGCGGCTGGCGGCCCACCCGGTACAGGGGGCCTACATCATCACCGCCGACGCGGACTTCGAAGCCCACTTCGGCAAAAAGGCCTCCCGCCGCCGCAAGCTCTACAACGGCATGATCCCCTGTCAGGTGTATATGTACTATTGAGCAGAACGGGAGCCGTTCCCCCGCCGGGGGAACGGCTCCCGTTCTTTCATTCATACAGCTGCCGGCCGCTGAACACACACAGAGCGCTTTTCGCCTTGCCCTGCTCCAGCAGTGTGCGGGCCGCGCACAGGGCGGCCCCGGCGCTGGGCGCGGCGGGAATGGCATCCGAGCGCAGCACGTCCCGCGCCGCCCGCAGGGCCTCGCCGGTGGACACCGCCACCACCCGGTCCACGATGTAGGGGTTGTAGTTCTGGGGCACAAAGCCGGCCCCGAGCCCCGGGATGCCGTGGCGGCCGATGAAGCCGCCCCCGATGGCCTGGCTCTCATAGGGCTCCACCGCCACCATGCGGATGTGACTGGTCCAGGCTTTCACATGTTCGCCCACGCCGGTCACCGTGCCGCCGCTGCCCACCCCCGCCACGATGGCGTCGATCTCCTCGCCGCCCCGGGTGGCTTTCAGAATGGCCGGCCCGGTGATGCGCCGGTGGTATTCCGGGTTGTCGTCGTTGTTGAAGTAGTCCAGGTAATAGGCGCCCTTTTCCTCGGCCACCTGCCGGGCCGCCGCCTCCAGCGCCCGCCGGCCTCCCAGGCCGCCGCCGGTGAACACCAGCTGGGCCCCCAGCCGCCGCAGCAGCTTCTGCCGCTCGGGCGGCAGGGTGGGGGACACCGCCAGAAATACCTCGTGGCCGCTGCGCCGGGCGGCGATGCACAGCGCCGCCCCAAAGGTGCCCGCGCTGGCCTCCACCACCGGCTGCCCCTTTTTCAGCGCCCCCCGCTGGGCCGCCAACGCCAGCATCCCCTCCGCCAGGCCGTCCTTGGCGCTGCCGGTGGGGCCGGCGAAGTCCAGATAGGCGAAAATGCGCCCCGGCAGCTCGAAGCGGGCGGTGTAGCCGGTCAGCTCCACCACCGGGCAGGCGTATAGGTACTGATAGTAGCTTTTGTACATCGCCATCGGCCCGCCGCCTTTCTTTGACAAAAGTTACCTTTATTATAACAAATGCGCCCACTCCGTCAATCCGCCGCCCCCTTTCGCCCCCTGCGTTTCTGTACTTTTTCACAAAATCAGCCCCGCTTTTTTGTGCGAACCCCCTTGACATCCCGGCCCGCTTTTGCTATAATAAGCGCTGTAAAGTAAAGTGCTTTACAATCCACCGAGAGAGAGGGGTCGGCTGTGTCGAAAAATCTGGAGATCTCCTTTTTGCTGGATTTTTACGGCGACGTCCTCACCCAGCGCCAGCGCGAGGTGATGGAGCAGTATTACAACGACGACCTTTCTCTGGCGGAGATCGCCGATAATTTCGGCATCACCCGCCAGGGTGTGCGGGACTCCATCAAGCGGGGCGAGGGCATCATCCTGGAGCTGGAGGAAAAGGTGGGCTTCGCGGCCCGGTACCGGGCGGTGCAGCAGGGGGTGGCCCAGCTGGAGAGCCTGGCCCGGTCCATCCGGTTCGCCAACGCCAACTCCTATGCCCCCAACGCCGAGATCGAGCGCGCGGTGGACCAGATGCTGGAGGAGATCCGGCGCATCACCGACTGAGTAAGGGAGGACAAGTTCAATGGCATTTGAATCCCTCTCCCAGCGGCTGGGCGGCGTCTTCAAGCGGCTGCGGGGCAAAGGCAAGCTCTCGGAGGCGGACATCAAGGCCGCCATGCGGGAGGTGCGCATGGCCCTTTTGGAAGCGGACGTGAACTACACGGTGGCCAAGAGCTTCATCGCCCAGGTCACCGAGCGGGCCATGGGCCAGGAGGTCATGGAGAGCCTGACCCCCGCCCAGCAGGTCATCAAGATCGTCAGCGAGGAGCTCACCGCCCTGATGGGCGGCAGCGAGGCCGCCCGCATCCACATCAAGTCCAAGCCCCCCACGGTGATCATGCTCTGCGGCCTGCAGGGCAACGGCAAGACCACCCATGCCGCCAAGCTGGGCAAGTGGTTCTTAAAGGCCGGGCACCGGCCGCTGCTGGTGGCCTGCGACGTCTACCGCCCGGCGGCCATCGAACAGCTGCAGGTGGTGGGCAAACAGGCGGGGGTGCCGGTGTTCACACAGGGCACCGAAAAGCCCGAGATCATCGCCAAAGCGGCGGTGGCCCACGCGAAAGACCACGGCAACGACATCGTCATCCTGGACACCGCCGGCCGGCTGCATGTGGACGAGGCGCTCATGGCGGAGCTCGGCCGCATCCGCGAGGCGGTAACGGTGGACGAGGTGCTGCTGGTGGTGGACGCCATGGCCGGCCAGGACGCGGTGAACGTGGCCAAGGCGTTCAACGAGGCGGTGTCGGTGGACGGCATCATCCTCACCAAGACCGACGGCGACACCCGGGGCGGCGCGGCCCTCAGCGTCAAGGCGGTCACCGGCAAGCCCATCAAGTTCCAGGGCACCGGCGAAAAGCTGGACGACCTGGAGGTGTTCCACCCCGCCCGCATGGCCAGCCGCATCCTGGGCATGGGCGACGTACTCACCCTGATCGAAAAGGCCCAGGAGACCCAGGACCAGAAAAAGGCCGCCGAGACTGCCAAACGCATGATGGAGAGCAAGTTCGACATGAACGACATGCTCGACCAGCTGGCCCAGATGAAAAAGATGGGGGGCGTTTCGGCCATGCTCTCGATGCTGCCGGGGGGCGCCAGGGTGAACTCCGACGAGGTGGACGAAAAGGCCTTTGTGCGGGTGGAGGCAATCATCCTCAGCATGACCCCCGCCGAGCGGGCCAAGCCCGCCATCATCAACCCCAAGCGCAAGCGGCGCATCGCCGCGGGCAGCGGCACCTCTGTGGAGGAGGTCAACCGCCTTTTGCGCCAGTTCGAGACCATGCAGAAGCTGATGAAGCAGGTCAAGAAGAACCCCAAAGCCTTTGGGCGGCGGATGAACCTGGGCTTTTAACGGCCCGTCCCTTTGATAAAACCTGTGGGGCTTGTCGGGCCCAGCGCCCGGGGCCAGGGTTTTATATAAAAATTGCCCAAGCCAATGGGTCCCAAATCTTTCAGGAGGTGACAGGAATGGCTGTCAAGATCAGACTGCGCCGCATGGGCGCCAAGAAAGCTCCGTTCTATCGTGTTGTGGTGGCGGATAGCCGCTTCCCCCGCGATGGCCGGTTCATCGAGGAGATCGGCTACTACGATCCCACCAAGGAGCCCTCGGTGATCAACATCGACGGCGAGAAAGCCAAGAAGTGGATCGCCAACGGCGCCCAGCCCACCGACACGGTGCGCGCCCTGCTCAAGAAGACCGAGATTCTGTAACAGGCAATGGAGGGCGTACAAATGCAGGAATTGCTGCTTGCTGTTGCCCGGGGCCTGGTGGATGAACCCGATGCCGTCACCGTCACCGTGGAAGACCCGCGGGAAGACGGCACCGTCGTCTACCACCTGAGCGTGGCGGAAGGCGACATGGGCCGGGTGATCGGCAAACAGGGCCGCATCGCCAAAGCGATCCGCGTTGTGATGCGCGCCGCCGCCGTCCGCAAGGGGCAAAAGGCGCTGGTCGAGATCGACTGACCTTTGCCGTCCGGGCGCAATGATCCGCAGGGCTCTTTGCTTGCAAAGGGCCCTGTTTCCTTTCCCAAGTCCACACAAAGGGGGATACCCATGCAAGACTATCTGGAGGCCTGCAAGGCCGTTACCACCCACGGCGTCGCCGGCGAGCTCAAGGTGGAGCTCTGGTGTGACAGCGCCGCCTTTCTGGCGGGCTTTTCCCGGCTCTACCGGGGGCCGCAGGGGCAGGGCCCCATCGGCCTTGTCAAGGTGCGGCCTCACAAGAACATGGCCCTGCTCACTCTGGAGGGCGTCCACGACCCCGAGACCGCCCGCGGCCTGGTGGGCACCGTGTTCTACATCGCCCGCGCCGAGGCAAAGCTGCCCAAGGGCCATTACTTCCAGGCGGACCTGATCGGCCTGCCGGTGGTGGATGCCGGCTCCGGCAGGGTCTACGGCGTCATCGAAACGGTAAGCCATCCCGCCGCCCAGGACATCTACACCGTCCGCTGCCCGGACGGCTCCCAGGCCCTGTTCCCGGCGGTGAAGCCCTTTTTGAAGCAGGTGGATATCCCGGGCGGCCGGGTGCTGGTGGAGCCCATCCCCGGCATGTTCGGCCCGGCGGAAAGCGGGGACGAGCCATGAGCATACGCATCGACCTGGCCACCCTCTTCCCGGAGATGTGTCAGCGGGTGCTGGACGAGAGCATCCTGGGCCGGGCGGCCCGCAAGGGCCTCATCGAGACCCACTGCCACCAGATCCGGGACTACACCCTGAACCGGCAAAAGCAGGTGGACGACTACCCCTACGGCGGCGGGTGCGGCATGGTGATGAACGCCCAGCCCATCTACGACTGCTGCCAGGCCATCCTGAAAGAGTTCGAGGCGGCGGGCCGCCCCCGGCCGTGTATCGTCTTTATGACCGCCGCCGGCCAGCCCTACACCGAGCAGGTGGCCCGGGAGCTGGCCGGGGAGGACGGCCTCATCCTGGTGTGCGGCCATTACGAGGGCATGGACGAGCGGGTCATCGAGGAACTGGCCGACCGGGAAATTTCTATTGGAGACTACGTGCTCACCGGCGGCGAGCTGGCGGCCCTGGTGGTGGCGGACAGCGTGCTGCGCCTGCAGCCGGGCGTGCTGGCCGAGCCCCAGGGCTACCAGGAGGAGAGCCACTGGAACGGCCTGTTGGAGTATCCCCAGTACACCCGCCCGGAGGAGTGGCGGGGCCGCAGGGTGCCGGAGGTGCTGCTCAGCGGCCACCACGGCAACATCGACGCCTGGCGGGCGAAGATGAGCCTGGAGCGCACAAAACAGCGCCGGCCGGACTTGTACGAAAAGCTGCCCGAATCCCACAAAAAGGGTTAATACTGGGAACACTTCCCGTTTTGGTTTAAAACTTTTGGAATAAACCCATGATATTGTTGAAAACTAAATAGGGAAACTGCACAAAGAAACGTTTCCGGTGTTTTTGGCTTTTGCCAAACTGACAAAAATTCCCGAACTCTATCGACAACTGCCGCCGAATGGGATATTATAATACCAAACCCGTTCAAAATCTTTTGAGTAGGAGTGTATGAACCATGTTTGTGAAAGAAGTTACCGTTGAGAACCAGGTCGGCTTGCACGCTCGTCCGGCAACCTTTTTCATTCAAAAGGCCAACGAATACAAGTCCTCGATCTGGGTGGAAAAGGAGGAGCGCCGTGTGAACGCCAAGAGCCTGCTGGGCGTGCTCAGCCTGGGCATCGTGGGCGGCACCACCATCCGCATCATCGCGGACGGCGCCGACGAGCAGGACGCCGTGGAGGGCCTCATCGCCCTGGTGAATTCCGGTTTCGCCGAGTAATTTCTTTGCGCTGATATACAGAAAAAGGGCGGAGTGTTCCGCCCTTTTTTCTTTCCCTGGCCTGCCGCCTTGTAACGGCGGAGGCGGGGGGATATAATAGACCAAAGAGGAAAGGGGGCCTGCGGGCGTGACCAAGGCCGAGCTGCACGAAAAAGCCAAAATGCTGCCGCTGCTGCCGGGTGTGTACATCATCCGGGACAAGCGGGACGAGATCATCTACATCGGCAAAGCCAAGCGGCTGCGCACCCGGGTGAGCCAGTACTTCCGGGAGGGGGTGCCCCACGACGCCAAGGTCACCCAGATGATCGAGCACGCCTTTGCTTTCGACGTGATCGTCTGCCAAAGCGAGTTCGAGGCCCTGGTGCTGGAGGCCAGCCAGATCAAGGCCCACACCCCCAAGTACAACATCCTGCTCAAGGACGACAAGGGTTACAGCTATGTCAAGATAACAAAAGGGGAGTACCCCCGCATCTCGGCGGCGCTGCAAAAGGACGAGGACGACGCCGACTACATCGGCCCGTTCACCAGCAGCTTCGCGGTGCGCCAGATGGTGGAGACCGCCCAGGACGCCTTTCTGCTGCCCCGGTGCGGCCGGCGCTTCCCCGAGGACATCGGCAAGGGCCGCCCCTGCCTGAACGCCCACATCGGCAAGTGTATGGCGTTGTGCAGCGGCAAGATCAGCAAAGAGGTGTACAACGAGGCGGTGAAAGGGGCCATCCAGCTCATCCGCCACGGCAAAAAGGACATTTTGGCCACCCTGCGCCGCCGGATGGAGGAGGCCGCCGAGCGGCTGGACTTCGAGCAGGCGGCCCTGCTCCGGGACCAGATCGCCGCGGTGGAAAAGCTCTCCGCCGGTCAAAAGGTGGTGGTGGACGAGGCGGTGGAAATGGACGTGATCGCCTTTGCCGCCTCCGGCGCATCCAGCTGCGCGGCCATCCTGCGCTACCGGCGGGGCCGGCTCACCGACAAGCGGGAGTTCGTCTTCAAGGGCAGCACCGACCTGGAGGCCCTGCGGGAGGAGTTCCTGCCCCGCTACTACCTCTACGGCGGCGAGATCCCCCGCCGTATCGCGGTGGACGCCCTGCCCGAGAGCGCCGGGGCGCTGGAGCAGCTGCTGGGGGAGACAAGGGGCGCAAAGGTGCAGCTGTATGTTCCCCAGCGGGGGGACGTGGCCCGGCTGGTGACCATGGCCTACACCAACGCGGTGGAGCGCCTGGCCCGGGAGAGCGGCCGCACCGACCGGGGCCAGCGCCTGCTGGACGAGACCGCCGCTCTGCTGGGGCTGGAAAAACCGCCCCGCATCATCGAGAGCTACGACATCTCCAACTGGGGCGACGGCACCAGCGTCTGCGGCATGGTGGTGTTCCAGGAGGGCCGGCCGCTGAAAAGCGGCTACCGGCGGTTCAAAATGCGCACGGTGGCGGGCACCGACGACTTCGCCAGCATGGCCGAGGCCCTCTCCCGCCGGGCCGCCGAGTATGAGAAAGGGGCGGCGGGCCAGTTCGGCGTGCTGCCGGACCTGATCCTGCTGGACGGCGGCAAGGGCCAGGTGAGCGCGGTGAAAGCCGCCCTGGCGGGCACGGCGCTGGCGGCGGTGCCCCTGTTTGGCATGGTCAAGGACGACCACCACCGCACCCGGGCCATCGTCACCGCCGAGGGCGGCGAGATCGCCGTGAGTATGCACCGGGGCGTGTTCACGTTCCTGTCCACCATCCAGGAGGAGGTCCACCGGTTCTCCATCCAGTACCAGCGGGCCAGCCAGAAGAAAAAGGCCTACGCCTCCAGCCTCACCGCCATCCCCGGCGTGGGCCCCGCCACCGCCAAGGCCCTGCTGGCCGCTTTCAAATCGGTGGGGGCGGTGCGGCAGGCGGACCTGGAGGCGCTGGAGCAGGCCAAGGGGGTCAGCAAGCGGGCCGCCCGGGCGGTTTTCGACTGGTCTCACGGCGCGCCGGCCCTTGACAAAGGGGCGCAAACAGAGGATAATGGAGCATAAACTTCGGCGGCAAGCCGCCCCCAGAGAAAGGTAGGGATGGATATGCGCGTGATCTCCGGCAGCGCCCGGGGCACAAAACTCGCCGCGCTGCCCGGCGAGGAGGTCACCCGGCCCACCATCGACCGGGTCAAGGAGGCCATGTTCAGCGCCCTCCACTTCAGCCTGCCCGGCGCCCGGGTGCTGGACCTGTTCGCCGGCAGCGGCCAGCTGGGCATCGAGGCGCTCAGCCGCGGGGCCGCCGGCTGCGTCTTTCTGGACCGTGACCGCCGGGCGGTGGAGCTCATCGCCCAAAACTGCCGGGCGGCGGGCGTGTTCGACCGGGCGCGGGTGGCCCAGGGGGAGGCGGAGAGCTTCCTTTGCGCCACAAAGGACCTTTTCCACATCGTGCTGCTGGACCCGCCCTATCACAAGGGCACCCTGGCAGCCATTTTGCCGGCGGTGGCAAAGATCACCGCCCCCGGCGGCACGGTGCTCTGTGAGAGCGAGCTGGCCGCCGACCTGCCGGACGAGTGCGGCGGCCTTGTGAAGAAAAAACAATACCGGTACGGCACCGTGCTGGTGACCCGGTATGAAAAGGAGCGAGCGGAATGAACATCGACGAGTTGCTGAACATGATGGAAGAGATGCTGGACGAGGCCACCGGCCTGCCCTTTGCCGGCGGTAAGCGGGTGGTGGACGTGGACAAGCTCCAGGACCTCATCGACGAGGTGCGCCTCAACCTGCCCACCGAGATCCGCCAGGCCAAGGCCATCGTCAACGACCGGGCGGACATCGTGGCGGACGCCCGGCGGGAGGCGGAGTCCATCGTCAAAAAGGCCGAGGACCGGGCCCGTATCCTGGTCAGCGAGCAGGAGGTGGTCAAGGCCGCCCAGCAGCGGGCCGCCGAGATCGTCTCCTCCGCCCAGACCCAGGCCCGCACCATGCGTACCACCGTTACCGACTACTGCGAGAACATGCTGCGGGTCACCGAGGAGCAGCTGGCCCGCAGCGCCGCCGAGGTCAAGACCGTTCGCGCAAACCTGCGCCAAAGCGCCAAAAACGGCTGAACCTCCCCACACTTCCCAAAATGAAGATTCCCCTTGGGGCCGTGGACCGTCGTCCATGGCTCCTTTTTTGTGCCATTTGTCAAAAGAAAGGGAAAATTTCCTCTCATCTCCGCCCCGGTTTTGTACGCTCTGCGTATTGCATTTCCGCCCTCCATCCCGTATAATTATAGTCAAAAGTGGGTCAAAGTGGGTTAAAGTGGGGAGCTTTCAACGATTCTCCACAAGTTTTCAACAAAGGGGGCGGCCGACATGTTGATGGGCGAGTACAACTACGCCATCGACGACAAGGGCCGCCTGAACTTCCCGGCAAAGTTCCGCGAGAAGATGGGCGCGGAGTTTGTGGTCACCCGCTGGCTGGACGACTGCCTGGTGGCGTTTCCCGAGGACGAGTGGCAGCGCATCACCGAGCTGTTGGCCGCCCGGAGCATCGTCAAGACCCGGGACATCCAGCGTTTCCTCTACGCGGCGGCGGAGCAGGTGACGCCGGACAAGCAGGGGCGCATCCTGCTGGGGCCGGCCCTGCGGGCCCACGCGGGGCTGCAAAAGGACGTCACGGTGATCGGGGTGGGCGGCCACGCCGAGATCTGGGATACCGCCGCCTGGCAGAAAAAGCAGGCGAGCCTGTCCAGCGAAGACATCGAGGCCGCCATGGCCGAGCTGGACTTCTGACAACGAGGGGAAAGGATGGTGGCGCAGGTGGAATTCAGCCACGTGCCGGTGCTCCTGAACGAGTGCCTGGAGGGCCTTGCCATCGACCCCGCGGGGACCTATCTTGACGGCACCGCCGGCGGCGGCGGACATTCCCGGGAGATCGCCCGGCGGCTTTCCACCGGGCGGCTCATCAGCCTGGACCAGGACCCGGATGCGGTGGCAGCCGCCACCGAGAGACTTAAGGGCCTGCCGGCCACGGTGATCAGAGCCAACTTCCGGGACGCCCGCCGCGCGCTGGCGGAGCAGGGAGTGGACGCCCTCGACGGCGCGCTGCTGGACCTGGGCGTCTCCTCCCACCAACTGGACGACGGCGAGCGGGGCTTTTCCTATTTGCAGGATGCCTCGCTGGACATGCGGATGAGCCAGGCGGGCCCCACCGCCGCGGACCTGGTGAACACCGCCTCCCGGGAGGAGCTGGCCCGCATTTTGCGGGAGTACGGCGAGGAGCCCTACGCCTGGGCCATCGCCGGGCGCATCGTGCGCCAGCGGGAGCAGGCCCCCTTTGCCACCACCCTGGAGCTGGCGGGGGCCATCGCCTCGGCGCTGCCCCCGGCGGTGCGCCGCAAGGACAAAAACCCCGCCCGCCGCAGCTTCCAGGCCATCCGCATCGCCGTCAACGGCGAGCTGGACGCCCTCAGCGAGGGGCTGGACGAGATTTTCGACCTGCTGGCGCCTGGCGGGCGCTTTGCCATCATCACGTTCCACTCGCTGGAGGACCGGCTGGTCAAGACCCGCTTCCGCCAGTGGGCCACCGCCTGCACCTGCCCGCCGGAATACCCGGTGTGCGTGTGCGGGGGCAAGGCAAAGGCAAAGCTCATCACCCGCAAGCCCATCGAAGCCGCCCCCGACGAGCAGCAGGCCAACCGCCGCAGCCGCTCGGCGAAGCTGCGGGTGGTGGAAAAACTGTAACATTCGCGGACAGGCTCCCCGCCCGCCCGCACCGGAAAGGAGGTGGCCGAGGTGGCCCAGCCCGCATACGATCTGCAACTGTTCGAGAACCGCGCCGCCCGGCCACGCCCCCGGGTGCGCGCGGTAAAAGGCAGGGGGCGCGCCCGCGCCGCCCTGCAGGTGGCCCGCACCGTGGCGGTGCTGGTGATCATGGCCGCCCTGGTGGTAGGCTACCTGAACAGCCAGGCCGCCATCACCGAGCTCACGGTGGACATCCAAAGCGCCCAGAGCGAACTGGTCAGCGAGCAGAGCACCTACAACTATCTGTCCGGTGTGCTGGACTCCAAGACCAGCCTGCGGAACGTGGAGCAGGTGGCCGCCGGCGAGCTGGGGCTGGTCAAGGCGGACCGCAGCCAGGTGACCTACTTCTCGCTGGAAAGCGAGAGCGTCATCAACCGCCCCGAGAGCCCCGCCCAGCAGATCACCGAGTTCCTGAGCACCAGCCTGCTCAGCCTGATGGACTATCTGGACCCGTGAGCCAGTCTTCGAGCCCTGCCTGGCGGGGCCGGAGACCGGCTCACACGTTTAAAGGATGGGGCGCCCGCGCCCCGCAGCAAAGGACACTGGACAATGACAAACAAAACTCCCGGCACCAACGGCGCAAGCGGCGAGACCAGCCGCTCCATGAAGCTCCGCAGCTATCTGCTGCTGGGGCTGTTTTTGCTGGTGGGGTGCGGCGTGCTCATCTGGCGGCTGTACACCTGGCAGATCCTCCGCCACGACGAGATGCTCAGCGCCGCCGCCAGCCAGCAGATGAAAGACCTCACCATCACCCCCCAGCGGGGCCAGATCTACGACGCCACTGGCAAGGTGCTGGCCAAGAGCAGCATCGTGTGGACCATCACCGCCGACCCCAGCCAGATCAAGGCGCCCAGCCTGTCCGCCGAGCAGCTGGCGGCGGTGGGGGGCAGCGAGTCGGAGGAGGACAAGGCCCGCCGCCGGGCCGCCCGCATCGAGACCATTGCGAACGACCTGGCCGAAATGCTGGACATGGACGCCCAGGAGCTCTACGACAAGCTCATCGACGACTCCAAGCAGTACGTGCTGCTGGCAAAGCAGGTGGACAAGCCGGTGGCGGATGAAATTTCCCAGTACGCCAGCGACAACAACCTGACCATCATCGTCTCCCAGGACACCAAGCGGGAGTACCCCTACGGGGCGTTTGCCGCCAGCGTGCTGGGCTTCATGCACGCCGACGGCTACGGCTTCTACGGGCTGGAGCAGTATTACGAGGAGGTGCTGGCGGGCACTCCGGGCCGGCTGGTGAGCCAGCGCACCCCCACCGGCGGCGAGGTGGCCAACGACGACCGGGTGCTCTACGAGGCCCGGGACGGGAACAGCCTCATCCTCACCCTGAACGCCGAGATCCAGGCCATCGCGGAGAAATACCTGGAAAACTCGGTGAAGGTGAACAACGTCACCGAG
This sequence comes from Candidatus Allofournierella merdigallinarum, assembly GCA_019117205.1. GTDB lineage: Bacteria > Bacillota > Clostridia > Oscillospirales > Ruminococcaceae > Allofournierella_A > Allofournierella_A merdigallinarum. The sequence goes on from DXAC01000055.1 coordinate 37,521, forward strand.
CGGGGCGTGGTCATCGTGATGGACGTGAACACCGGCGCCATCCTGGCCATGGCCACCAAACCGGACTTTGACCCCAACGACCCCATGACCATCTACGACCCCGAGCGGGCGGCCCTGCTGGAGGGGCTGGAGGGGGAGGAGTACACCAAGGTGCAGGGCGAGGAGCGCCAGCGCCAGTGGAAGAACAAGACCATCACCGACCTGTACACTCCCGGCTCGGTGTTCAAGCTCATCACCACCAGCGCTTTGCTGGACTCCGGCACCGCCACCGTGAACACCACCTTTAACTGCACCGGCAGCTACACCGTGATGGGCACCAGCTACTCCTGCGCCGACAACGGCTACGGGGTGCTGGGGGTCCACGGCTGGCAGGACCTGAGCCACGTGCTGCAAAACAGCTGCAACATCGCCACCATCCAGGAAGCCCAGCTCATGGGCAAGGAGATCTTCTCCGACTACTACAACGCCTTTGGCTTCACCGAGACCACCGGCATCGACCTGCCGGCGGAGCAATACCCCTACGAGGGCATCTCCTACCACCCGGAGGAGTCCATGTCCGCGGTGGACCTGGCCTCCAGCAGCTTCGGCCAGGCCCAGAAGGTCACCCCCATCCAGATGGCCACCGCCGTCTGCGCGGTGGTGAACGGCGGCTATCTGGTGCAGCCCCACATCGTCAGCCAGATCGTGGACAACGACGGCAACGTGGTGGAGGAGTTCGAGCCCACCGCCAAGCGCCAGGTCATCAGCGAGGAGACCAGCGCCGCGCTGCGCAGCATGATGGAGAATGTGGTGGGCGCCGGCGCCGACGGCGCCTCCGGCCGCAACGCCTACGTGGCGGGCTACCGCATCGGCGGCAAGTCGGGCACCAGCGAAAAGCTGGACCAGGGCCCGAAAGAGGGCACCACCGACGAGTTCGAGAAAGTGTCCAGCTTTGTGGGCGTGGTGCCCATCGACGACCCGGAGATTTTGGTGCTGGCCTTTGTGGACGAGCCCCACGCCGCCACCGAGTTCGGCTCGATGCTTTCCGCGCCGCTGGTGGGCAACATCATCAGCGAGGTGGCGCCGTATCTGGGCATCGAGACCGACCCCAGCCTGCTGCCCACCGGCGACGTCACCGTGCCCAACCTGGTCAATCCCTCCAACCCCAGCTACCAGCAGTGGGACATGGCCCAGGTGGAGCTGAACAAAAAGGGCTTTGCTCACCGGCGGGTGGGCACCGGCGACCTGGTGCTGGCCCAGAGCCCCGCGGCGGGCGAAAAGGTGCCGGCGGGCTCCACGGTGTATCTTTTCACCGACAGCGCCGACATCCCCACCGTGCCCGTGCCCAATGTGGTGGGCAAAAGCGCCGACCTGGCCGCCCAGATGCTCTCGGCGGCGGGGCTCAACGCCGACTGCTCCGGCGAGGGCACCGTCACCGCCCAGAGCGAGGCGGAGGGCGCCGAGGTGAAGATGGGCACGGTGATCACCCTCACCGTGTCCGGCGCGGAGGGGTGACTCCCCGCACATACGCCGGCTCTCCGGCGCATACAGATACAATATCAAAAGAGGACAAGCGCCCCCGGCGGGCGCGAAAAAGGAGGTCTGCTCCATGTATCCCATTCCCCTGAGCCAGCTTCTGGCGGGCCTCGCCCCGGCGGGCAGCCTGGGCCGCGAACCGGTGTCCGCGGTGGTCACCGACAGCCGCAAGGTGGAGCCCGGCTGTGTCTTCGTCTGCTTCGAGGGCCAGCGGGTGGACGGCCACGACTATGCCGCCGCCGCGGTGGCCGCCGGCGCCGCCTGTGTGGTGGCGAACCACCCGGTGCCGGGCGTTCCCGAGGAAAAGCTGGTGATCGTGCCCAGCAGTCACAGGGCCATGGTCCGCATGGGGGCCAACTACCGGATGCTCTTTGCTCCCAAAATGATCGGCGTCACCGGCAGCGTGGGCAAGACCACCACCAAGGAGTTCTGCGCGGCGGTGCTGGCCGCCTTTGGCGAGACCATCAAGACCGAGGGCAACCAGAACAACGAGATCGGTATGCCCAACACCCTGTTCCGGCTGGAGCCCACCACCCGCTACGCGGTGGTGGAGATGGGCATGAGCGCCCTGGGTGAGATCGAGCGTCTCAGCCGGGCGGCGCGGCCCTCGGCGGGACTCATCACCTGCATCGGCGTGTCCCACATGGAAAGCCTGGGCAGCCGGGAGAATATCTTAAAGGCGAAGCTGGAGATCTGCGCCGGCCTGCCGGACGGCGCGCCCCTGGCGCTGAACGCCGACGACGAGTACCTGTGCAGGGCAAAGGATCAGGGCCTCATCCCCGGCCGGCTGGCCCCGGCGTGGTACGGCATAGACGCCCCCTGGGCGGACGTGCGGGCGCTGGAGGTGCGCACCGAGGGGGATGGCCAGCGGTTCGTCATCGCCGACGGGCCCCAGCGCTTCGAGGCGTATATCCCCGCGGCGGGGCGGCACAATGTTTACAACGCCCTGGCCGCCTACACCGCCGCCAGCCGCCTGGGGCTGGACAAGGCAAGGTGCGCCGCGGCGCTGGCGGACTACCAGGCCACCGGTATGCGCCAGCACCTGGTATACAAGGCGGGCCTCACCGTGGTGGAGGACTGCTACAACGCCAGCCCGGACAGCATGAAAGCCAGCCTGGCCATGTTCCGGGAGCTGGACGCGGGCGGCGGAAAAAAATACGCCCTGCTGGGGGATATGCTGGAGCTGGGCGCCATCTCCGAAGAAGCCCACCGGCAGGTGGGCCGCTGGGCCGCCGAAGCACACCTCGCGGGGCTGGTGGCCCTGGGCCCCGCCAGCGGGGCCATGGCGGAAGAGGCCGAAAAGGCGGGCCTTGCGGCGGTGCATTGCGACACCCCCGCCGCCGCGCTGGAGGCCCTCAAAGGCCTTTTGAAGCCCGGCGACGCGCTGCTGGCCAAGGCCAGCCGGGGAATGAAGCTGGAAAATATCCTGAAAGCCCTTTACGGCGAGGAAACTTTGCACTAAAATAGGGGAGGCGTCGCACGCGCTGCTTTTGCGGCGGGCGCGGCGCCGGCCAAAACAGGTGTTCCGGCGCTCTGCGGCCGCGCCGGCCCGCCGGCCTCCGGCCGGACCAAGTGAGAAGGAGTTTTCAAGTTATGGCACGCTATGCGCTGATCCTCGCGGCATTTGCCGGGTTCGTTCTCTCGGCGGTGTCAGGCATCGTTATCGTTCCCTTTTTGCACAAGCTCCACTTCGGGCAGACCATCAAGGAGATCGGTCCCACCTGGCACAACAAAAAACAGGGCACGCCCACCATGGGCGGCCTGTGCTTCATCTTCGCCTCCACGGTGGCGGTGGCGCTGGCGGTGCTGAGCCTGCTGCACAACGCGCCGGAGCTGCTGGGCGGGCCCACCGCCCGCAGCCTGTACATCGCCATGCTCTCCGCCTTTGCCTTTGGGCTGGTGGGCTTTCTGGACGACTTTATCAAGGTGGTGAAAAAGCGCAACCTGGGCCTGCGGGCGATGCAGAAGATCGTGGCCCAGCTGCTCATTACCTCGGCGCTGCTGCTGGCGCTGCACATGAACGGCACCCTCACCACCTGGGTCACCCTGCCGCTGGTGGGCTATGTGGACCTGGGGCTGCTCTATTTCCCCTTGTCCTACGGGCTGATCATCGGCATCGTCAACGCGGTGAACCTCACCGACGGCATCGACGGGCTGTGCAGCTGTGTCACCTTTGTGTCCATGATGGGCTTCCTTGCCCTGACCAGCCTGCTGGGCGAGTTCAACCTGAGCCTGTTCCCCGCCGCCCTGGCGGGGGCGCTGGCGGGCTTTTTGATCTGGAACTTCTACCCGGCCAAGACCTTTATGGGCGACACCGGCAGCATGTTCCTGGGGGGTGCGGTGGCGGGCATCGCCTACGCCATGGGCCGGCCGGAGCTGCTGTTCTTCTTCGGCGCGGTGTACATCTGGGAGGCCGCCACGGTGGTCATCCAGGTCACCTACTTCAAGCTGACCCACGGAAAGCGGCTGTTCAAAATGACCCCCATCCACCACGCCTTTGAGATGCGCGGCTGGAGCGAGGTGAAGATCGACGGCGTGTTCAGCTTCATCGCCTTTGCCGCCGTGATGCTGGGCGTGCTGTTCGCCTATATCTACTATCTGTGATCCCGTAAAACACCCGCCGGAAAGGAGGAGCCGCCTTGGCTGCAAGAGACAACACCGGGCGGCCCCTGCGCCGCCCGGCCGCGCCCCGCGCGCCCTACGCCGCCTCTCAGCGGCCGCTGGCTGCCGCCGCTCCCGGCGGCCCCGCCCGCCTGCGCCCGGCGAAAAAGCAGCCGGACCCCTGGCCGGCCATGTTCCTGAAAGACCCCGGCCCCTTGAGCGGCGGCCTGCTGGCCACGCTGCTCATCCTGCTGGCCTTTGGGCTGGTGGTGCTGTTCAGCGCCAGCTACGCCATCGCCTACTACAAATTCGGCGACAGCTACCAGTACATCCGCAGCCAGGCCATCTACGCGGTGGTGGGGGTGGCGTTTATGCTGCTCATCAGCCGGATGAACTACCGCTGGATGCTCCGCTTCGCCTGGCCGCTGTATGTGGTCACCCTGTTTTTGCTGGTGGCGGTGCTCTTCATGCCCCCCATCAACAACGTGAACCGGTGGATCAACATCCAGGGCCTGCCCACCGTGCAGGTCAGCGAGATCGCCAAATTCTCCATCGTGCTGCTGCTGGCCCAGCTGTTTGAGCAGTACCGCGCCAGGATGCACACGTTCCGGGTGGGCATCCTGCTGCCGGGGGCGCTGCTGGCGCCCATTCTGGTGCTGCTGCGTCTGGAGCCCCACAACAGCGCCATGATCCTCATGTGCTGCATCACCGCCACCCTGATGTTCGTGGGCGGGGCAAATCTCATGTGGTGCGCCATTGGCGGCGGCGCGGCGGCGGGGGGCATCGCCCTGCTGCTCATCACCAGCAAGGGCTATGTGCAGGAGCGGCTGGCCGGCTGGCTGGACCCGTTCTCCGACGTGCTGGACTCCACCATGCAGACGGCCCAGGGCCTTTATACCATCGGTTCCGGCGGCTGGTTCGGGGTGGGCCTGGGCAACTCCACCCAGAAGCACATGTGGCTCTCGGAGGCCCAAAACGACTTCATCTTCGCCATCCTGGGCGAGGAGCTGGGCTTTGTGGGGGCGCTGCTCTGCATCGCCCTGTTCGCCCTGCTCGTGGCTCAGGGCATCTATGTGGCGGTGAACGCCCCCGACCGGGCGGGCTGCCTTTTGGCGGTGGGCGTCATGGCCCAGATCGGCTTCCAGTTCTTCTTCAACGTGGCGGTGGTCACCAACACCATCCCCAACACCGGCATCAGCCTGCCTTTCTTCTCCTCCGGCGGCACCAGCCTGCTGCTGCTGCTGGCCGAGATGGGGGTGGTCTTCAGCGTGAGCCGCGCGGCCAACAAGGCCCGGGCCCAGCGCAAGGCCGCCCAGGCGGAGGAGAAAGCCCGGCGGGAGGAGCACGTCTTCCGGGCGGACAAACGCTGAACCCAAGGAGGGAACACCCATGCGCGTACTCATCGCCGCCGGCGGCACCGCCGGCCACATCAACCCGGCGCTGGCCATCGCCGGGGCCATCAAGGCCCACCGGCCGGACGCGGACATCCACTTCGCCGGCCGCAGGGGCGGTATGGAATGCGGCCTGGTCACCCGGGCGGGCTATCCGTTCCACCACATCGAGGTCAATGGCATCCAGCGCAGCCTCACCCCGAAAAACATCGCCCGCAATGTGCAGGCGGTGTACCATCTGGCGCTGTCCGGGCCCCGGGCCAAAAAGATGCTGCGGCAGCTCAAACCGGACCTGGTCATCGGCTGCGGCGGCTATGTGAGCGGGCCGGTGGTGCGCTGCGCCGCCAAAATGGGCATCCGCACCGCCATCCACGAGCAGAACGCCTTTCCCGGCGTCACCAACAAGCTGCTGGCAAAGGACGTGGACGTGATCTTTGCCGCCGTGCCCGCCGCGGTGGACAAACTGGGCGCGCCGGAAAAGACCAGCGTGGTGGGCAACCCGGTGCGGCCGGAGATCTTCATGCAGAACCGGGCCCTGGCCCGCCAGAAGCTGGCCGCCGGCCAGCGCACGGTGATCCTGAGCTTCGGCGGCAGCCTGGGGGCGCGGCGGATCAACGAGGTTATCGCCGACCTGGCCGCCTGGGAGCAGACCTGCCCCTGGAACATCCTGCATCTCCACGCCACCGGCAGCCGGGGGGTGAAGCTCTTTGCCGACCTGCTCCGGGAAAAGGGCGTGGAGCCCGGCGAGCGGCTGGTGGTGCGGGAGTACATCGAGAACATGCCCGAGCTGCTGGCGGCGGCGGACCTGGTCATCAGCCGGGCCGGCGCGCTGACGCTGGCGGAGCTGGAGGCGGTGGGCCGTGCGGCCATCCTCATCCCCAGCCCCAACGTGGCGGAGAACCACCAGTACTACAACGCCCTGGAGCTGCAAAAGGCGGGGGCGGCGGTGGTCATCGAGGAAAAGGACCTCACCGGCCCGGTGCTGGTGCAAACGGTGCAGCAGCTGCTGCAGGAAAACGGCAAGCTGGCGGTGATGGGCAAGATGGCCCGCGCCCTGGCCGAGCCGGAGAGCCTGGAGAAGATCTGGGCAAAGCTGGAGGCCCTGATGGCCCGGTGACCGGCCGGCCCAGGCAGGAAAGGAGGCGGCAGCGCCCATGAAACAGCAAAACGGCCGGCCCCGCCGCCCCGACACCAGCCGGGCAAAGGGCCGCCGCCCGGCCCAGGCGCCCCTGTTCGACCAGCAGACCGCCCCGCTGCCCAAACAGGAGAAAAAGGCCGGCGGCGGTATGCGTCAGGTGGTGCTGCCCATGGCCGCACCGGGCATGGAGCCGCTGGACGCCCCCGACCCCGGCAAAGGCCGCCGGGGGAAAAAACGCCCCACCGAGGCTGCCCGCCGCCGTCAGCTCAGCCGGGGGGAGATGCGCCGCCGTCGCCGCCGCAGGCGGCTGCTGGCGGTGTTCTTCGTGCTGGCCCTGATGGGGGTGGGCGCCATCTTGTCGGTGACGGTGCTCTTCAAGGTGAAGCACATCGTGGTGGAAAACCTGGACAAGACCACCCCCGCGAACACCGGCATCTACACCGAAAACGCCATCCTGGGCGCGCTGGCGGTGCCCCTGGAGGAGAACCTGTTCGCCTTTTCCGTGGCGGAAAAACAGGCGGCCATGGAGCTGCAGCTGCCCTATCTTGAGACCATCCGGGTGCGCCGCCGGCTGCCGGGCACCGTGGTGGTGCAGGTGGCTCCCGCCACCGAGACCTGGTGCGCCAAGACCGAGGCCGGCTTTCTGGTGCTCAGCGCCGGGCTCAAGGTGCTCAAGGTGGCCGACGCCGCGCCGGCGGAGCTGCCCCTGATCACCGGCTACGGCGTCACCGCCGCCACTGCCGGCCGCCCCCTCACACCGGACGCCGCCGACCAGGCCGACCAGCTGGAGGACCTGCTGGCCGCCCTAAAGGCCGAGGGCGTCACCGACCAGGTCACCCGCATCGACATGGGCCGGGGCACCGACGCCTGCTTCGTCTACCAGGGGCGGGTAAAGGTGGTGCTGGGCACCTTCAACAACCTGGAATACAAGGTGGGAGTGGCGGCGCTGCTGTTGAAAAACGAGACGGGCGAGTACCTGAGCGCCTCCGACAGGGGCACCCTGGACGTGTCCGCCCAACTGGAGGACACGGTACACCGCTTCCCGTTCACCCCCGGCGACTTCACGGTGGAGGAGAGCGAGCCTCCGCCGCCGGACACGGCGGACAGCGCGGCCGCCTCCGGCTCGCAGGCGGCCTCCTCCGCGCCCGCTTCCGAACCGGCGCAGAGCGGGTCCGCCCCCGCGTCCTCCGACACATCGTCCTCCCAAAGCGGCTCCCAGGCCGCCTGAACCGGCAAAAGCCCCCTGTTTTTCGCAAAACAGGGGGCTTTTGCGCGGGGGGAAATTTTGCTATAATGAAAAAAACGGCAAAAGGGGGCGCGCCCGGTGGCTTTTTTGGGCATCCTGGTCCTGTATGTGGTGCTGATGGTCCTGTTCGGCATGGTGGCGCTGGGGGCGCTGGGCCTGATGTTCTGCCTGGTGTTCCTGCCGATGTGGCGCGGGGCGAAAAGGCGGCAGGAAAAGCGGCAGGCGGTCTTCCTCGCCCTCGCCGTCGCGGGCGGCGTGCTGGCGGTGATGGGCAGCGTCGTCCTGGCGCTGCTCTGGGTGATGTTGTCTTGAGAAAACACAAAAACGCGGGCCCGGGCAGTTTGCCCGGGCCCGCGTTTTTGTATAAACCATCACCGCTGCACAAAGAACAGCTCGTACCACAGAATAAAGCTGTAAAAGCTCCAGATCTTGGTCATGCCGCCGTTTTTGCCCGCCTTGTGCTCGTCCAGCAGCTCCAGCAGCCGGGGCACGTTGAAGAACTTCTCCGCCACCGGGCCCTCGAACTTCTCCCGCACCATGTTGTAATATTTGTCCTGGCGCAGCCAGTCGTTCAGCGGCACCGGGAAGCCCAGCTTGCGCCGCTTCGCCACGCTCTCGGGCAGCTGCTCCAGCGCCGCCGCCCGCAGGGCGATCTTGGTCTCCGACTTGGACGAGCGATACTCCGCCGGGATCGACAGGGCCAGCTCCAGCATCTCCCTGTCCAGAAAGGGCACCCGCAGCTCCAGGCTGTTGGCCATGCTCATCCGGTCCGCTTTCAGCAGGATGTCGTAGAGCATCCAGGTGTGGATGTCCACCCATTGCAGCTGGGTGGGCTCATCCAGCTCTTTCACCTGGTCAAAGTAGGGCTTGAACCACTCTTCCGGGGCCTTGGCGTGGTAGTCCTTTTTCAGGTACTGGTCCCGCTCGGCGGGGCTGGCGAACACGTAATTCGCCCGCATACACCGCTGCCAGGGCTCCTGGGCCCCGCGCACCAAAAAGTGCTGCCCCTTGAACGCGGGCAGCGCCTTTGCCAGCGCCCCCGCGCCTTTCCGCAGCGGGCGGGGCAGCCTGGCATACTCCTCGAAGTGGTGGGCAGCGCAGTACAGGGGATAGCCCCCGAACAATTCGTCCGCCCCCTCGCCGCTCAGCACCACTTTCACATACCGGGCGGCGTTTTTGGTGAGGAAGTACAGGGGCACCTCGCTGGGGTTGGGCATCGGCTCGTCCAGATACCACTGAATGGTGCGGTTGGCCTCGAAGAACTCGTCGGCGTTCACCTTGTTGGCGATGCTGGGCACGCCGATCTCCTTGCTGAAGCTTTGCGCATAGGGCAGCTCGGAGTACTTCTCCTCCTCGTAGCCCACGCTGAAGCTCTTCACGTGGGGGGTGCCCTTGGCCACCTCGTTCACCACAAAGCTGGAGTCCACCCCGGAGGAGAGGAAGCACCCCACCTCCACATCGGCGATCTGATGCACCCGCACGCTCTCGGCAAAGGTGTCGGCAATGGCCTTTTTCCAGTCCTCCAGGGTCTTGCTGTGGTCCACGTGGTAGGCGATGTCGTAATAGCGGCTCACCGACAGCTGGCCGTCCTTAAAGGTGAACCGGTGGGCGCCGGGCAGCTTGTAGACGTTTTTGAACATGGTCTCGGCGCTGGGGATGTACTCGATGGAGAGATACTCCGGCAGCCGCTCCTCGTTGAGCTCTTTCACAAAGCCCGGGTGGGGCAGAAAGCTCTTGATCTCGCTGCCGAACAGCAGAAGATCGTTGTTCTGGTAGTAATAAAAGGGCTTGATGCCGAAGATGTCCCGGGCGCCGAACAGGGTGCGGCGCGCCTTGTCCCAGATGACAAAGGCGAACATCCCCCGCAGCTTTTTCGGCAGCTCCTCGCCCCATTCCTCATAGCCGTGCAGCAGCACCTCGGTGTCCGAGTGGGTGGCGAACACATGGCCCGCCGCCTCCAGCTCCTCCCGCAGCCGGGGGAAGTTGTAGATCTCCCCGTTGAACACCGTCACAAGGCTTTTGTCCTCGTTGAACATGGGCTGGCTGCCGCCCTCCAGGTCGATGATGGACAGCCGCCGGTGCCCCAGGGCCGCCTGCTCGTCCAGGTAGTAGCCCTCGCCGTCCGGGCCCCGGTGGGCGATCAGGTCGGCCATGGCTTTCAGGGTGCGTTTTGCTTCATCCAAATCGTGCTTTGCGCTCACAAAGCCGGTAATTCCACACATGGGCGTCTCCTTTTGGCCGGTCAGTCCACCAGGCCCTTGTTGCCGAAATAGCGCTTGTACTTGCGGTAGTTGTTCAGCTGGTTCTTGATGTACCACACGCGGCGTTTGAGCCCCGCGTCCTCGCGGCAGAACAGCTGGTGGCTCACCTTGCCCTGGCGCATCAGCTCTTTCGCCTCGGCCAGCAGGGCCTCGTCTTTCAGGTACTTCTTCAAAATGCCCGCCGGGGCGATCATCCACAGATGGTGCGCGTCGGCAATGGTCAGGCCCTGCTCTTTGTGCTCCACCACGTCCTCCACCAGCCATTTGGCCAGGTTGTAGCCGCTGGCGGTGACGAAAAAGCTGCTGCGCCCCTGGCGGGGGTTCATCTCAAACAGCTTGTACTGGCCGTCCCGGGCGTCGTACTTCATGTCGAAGTTGGAAAAGCCCTCCCAGCCCACGTCCTCCAAAAAGGCGCGCATCTTCTCCAGCAGCTCGTCGTCCCGGGTGTTGATGATGGCCGCGTAGTTGCCGATGCCCTCCGGCGTCTGCTCCTCCAAAAGGGGCCGGCCCAGGGCCATCAGCTTCACCTTGTGGTCCAGGCCCGAGTAGCAGTTGAGCACCCGCATACAGTTGTCGTCGCCGGGGATGTACTCCTGCAACACCAGGTTGTCCTGATAGCTGGAGGAGTAGATGGCGGCGGTGATGGCGTCGAACTCCTCTTTGGAGTAGGCCACGAACACCTTTTTCTTGTGGGGGAAATGGCAGTTCCAGTAGGCCACGCTGTTGCTGGCCTTGATGATGCAGGGGAAGTCAAAGGGCAGCTGCACCGTTTTGTAGTTGTCGCAGGTGCAGCCGAACGTGCGGGGGTAGGAAAGACCGTGGCGCTCGCAGGCCTTGTAGAAAAACTCCTTGGTGTCCAGCTCCGCCACCAGCTCGGGGGTGGGGCAGGCGAACTTGTAAAAGGGCTCCAGCGCCGCCCGGTTGCGGGCCATCAGGCCGGTGTAGTTGTCGCCGCAGCTCACCAGCACCAGCGTTTTGCCGGCGTGGGCCCGGGCAAAGTCGGTGAGGGTGCGCGTGAACACCCCGTCGTCCTCCAGCGCCGGCTCGATCACCGCCATCTTCACCAGCCGGGAGTTGGCGGTGGCGGCCAGCGCCCCCTTGCCGATGGCAAGGCTCGTCACGCCGTATTCCATGTAAAAACTGCGGGCCATGCCGTAGACGTTGGCGTCGCTGCCCAGAAGAACGGGAAGAAGCTCTTTCATGTCCATCACCTTTTCAAACGATCGCTCTTTTTGTATCCTGTATATTTTACTTCTTTTGGGGTGTACTGTCAATTTCCCGCCGGGCGCCGGCCCCCCTTTTAAACCGCGGACGTTTGTAGTATAATATTCCCTGTATCGGGCACACACGCCCCGTTACCGGAAAGGAACGAAAGTACAGTATGTGCGGGATCGTGGGATTTTGCGGCCGCAGGGCCGACAGAAAAGAGATATTGCAGGCCATGACTGACGCCATCGCCCACCGCGGGCCGGACGGCGAGGGCAGCTATTTGGGCGACGGCGTCGCCCTGGGCCACCGGCGGCTGTCCATTCTGGACCTGGAGGGCGGCCACCAGCCCATGTTCAACGAGACGGGGCGGCTGGTGGTGGTGTTCAACGGCGAGATCTACAACTGCATGGAGCTGCGCCGGGAGCTGCTGGCCGCCGGCCACACCTTTTCCACCGACCACTCGGACACCGAGGTGCTGCTCCACGGCTATGAGGAATGGGGCGAGGAGCTGCTGCAAAAGCTGCGGGGCATGTTCGCGTTCGCCATCTGGAACGAGGACGACCACAGCCTCTTCTGCGCCCGCGACCCCTTTGGCATCAAGCCCTTTTATTATTACGCGGGCGAGGGGGAGGAATTCCTCTTCGGCAGCGAGATCAAGAGCTTTCTGCCCCATCCGGGCTTTGTGAAAGAGCTCAACGCCGAGCGGCTGGAGCTCTACCTCACCTACCAGTATTCCCCGGGGGAGGACACCTTTTTCAAGGGGGTCAAAAAGCTGCTGCCCGCCCACTGGCTGCGCTGGAAAGCGGGCCAGGTGACCACCGGGCGCTACTGGCGGCCGGAATTCGAGCCGGACGAGGGCCCCGACCTGGCCGGCTGGGAGGACAGGATCGCCGCCGCCATGGAGGAGAGCGTGGCCGCCCACAAGATCGCCGACGTGGAGGTGGGCTCTTTCCTCTCCTCCGGCGTGGACTCCAGCTATATGGCCTGCCTTGCCAGGGTGGACAAGACTTTCACCGTGGGCTTTGCCAACAAGCAGTACGACGAGACGGAATACGCCGCCGAGTTCAGCAAATTCCTGGGCGTGAAGAACTTTGCCTACCGCATCGAGCCGGAGGAGTACTGGGCCAATCTCGGCCGCATCCAGTACCACATGGACGAGCCCCTGGCGGACGCCGCCAGCGCCGCGCTCTACTTTGTGAACCGGGAGGCGGCCAGGCAGGTGAAAGTCTGCCTTTCCGGCGAGGGGGCGGACGAGTTCTTCGGCGGCTACAACATCTACCAGGAGCCTTTCACCGTGAGCTGGTACGACAAGCTCCCGCTGGCTGTGCGCCGGGCGGTGGGTGCGGTGGCCCAGCTGCTGCCGCCGGTACACGGGGTCAACTTTCTGGTGCGCCGCTCGAAGCCCCTGGAAGAGCGCTACATCGGCAACACCAACCTGATGGGCGAGCGGCGCAAGAAAAAGCTGCTGAAGCACTACACCGGGCGGGTGAAGCCCACCGACCTGTCCCGCCCGCTGTTTGACAAGACCCGCGGGCAGGACCCGGTCACCCGGATGCAGTACACCGACCTGCACCTGTGGCTGGCGGGGGACATCCTGCTGAAAGCGGACAAGATGAGCATGGCCAACAGCCTGGAGCTGCGGGTGCCTTTCCTGGACAAGGAGGTGTTCGAGGTGGCCCGGCGCATCCCGGTGCGCTACCGGGCCAGCGCCGCCGGCACGAAGCTGGCCATGCGGGGGGCGGCGGCCAAAAGCATCCCCGAGCGCACCGCCGACAAGAAAAAGCTGGGCTTCCCGGTGCCGGTGCGGGCCTGGCTGCGGGAGGAAAAATACGCCGCCGTGGTGCGGAAAGCCTTTGAAAGCGAGGCCGCCGGCCGCTTTTTCAGGCAAAAGGAGCTGAAGAAGCTGCTGGACGACCATGTGTCCGGCAAGCGGGACAACTGGCGTCAGATCTGGTGCATTTTTATCTTTCTGGTCTGGTACGACGAATATTTCGTCAAGCGCTGAGCATACAGCAAGGGCAGGGCCGCATCTCTCCGGGCGCGGGCTGCCGAAACACAAAAGGGGGGCTGAACGATGAAACTTTCCGAGCTTTTGCAGGGGCTGGAATACCGGCTTTTGCAGGGCAGCGCCGAGACGGAGGTGGCCGACGTGGCCTACGACTCCCGCAAGGTGCGGCCGGGCTTTGCCTTTGTCTGCGTGGTGGGCCTCAATCGGGACAGCCACGACTACGCCGAGGACGTGGCCGCCGCCGGGGCCAGCGCGCTGGTGATCCAGCACAAGCTTGACGAGATGCCCGCCGGCGTCACGGTGGTGCAGGTGGAGAACAGCCGCCACGCCCTGGCCATCATGAGCTGCAACCTGTTCGGCCATCCCGCCCGCAAGATGACCATGATCGGGGTCACCGGCACCAAGGGCAAGACCACCACCGCCCACATGATCCGCTCGGCGCTCACCGCCGCCGGGCGCAGCTGCGGCATCATCGGCACCAACGGCACCGCCTTTGCCGGCGTCAGCCGCCAGCTGGTGAACACCACCCCCGAGAGCTACGAGCTGCAAAAGCTCTTCGCCGAGATGCTGGCCGCCGGGTGTGACAGCGTGGTGATGGAGGTCTCCAGCCAGGGGCTGATGATGGGCCGGGTGGACGGCATCCACTTTGACGTGGGGGTGTTCACCAACCTGTACCCGGACCACATCGGCGGCCCCGGCGAGCACGAGAGCTTCGAGGAATACCGGGCCTGGAAAGGCCAGCTCTTCCGCCGGTGCGACGTGGGCGTGGTCAACCTGGACGACAAAAACTGCAACACCCTGCTGGCGGGGCACACCTGCCGGCTGGTGAGCTGCGCGGTGCACCGCCCGGCGGACTACACCGCCAGCGAGCTGCATCTGGAGCGGGGCGAGAACTTTTTGGGCATCTCCTACCAGCTGTCCGGCCAGGCCAGCGCCCGGGTCCGGGTGAACATGCCGGGCGAATTCAGCGTGTACAACTCGCTGGCGGCGCTGGCGGTGGGCCGGGTCCTGGGCCTGGAACTGGAGGCGCTGTGCCGCGGCCTGGAGCAGGTCAGCGTCAAGGGCCGGGTGGAGCTGGTGCCGGTGAGCAAGCGGTTCACCGTGCTCATCGACTTCGCCCACAACGAGGCGGGCACCGAGAGCCTGCTCACCACCCTGCGGGCCTACCAGCCGGGGCGGCTGGTGGTGCTCTTCGGCTGCGGCGGCGACCGCAGCCGCCTGCGCCGCTACGGCATGGGGGCGGTGGCCAGCCGGCTGGCGGACTTCCTCATCCTCACCGAGGACAACAACCGCTTTGAAGAGGTGGAGAACATCCTGGCCGACATCAAGATCGGCATCTCCCAGGGCCGCCCGGACGTGCCCTGTGTGGAGATCCCGGACCGGCTGGACGCGCTGCACTACGCCCTGGACCACGCCCGCGACGGGGACATCATCGCCGTCATCGGCAAGGGCCACGAGACCTACCGGGACCGCAAGGGCAAAAAGACCCCGTTTTTGGAGCGGGAGCTGCTGGAGGAATACGCGGCGCAGATCGGCCTGGAGTAAAGGCCGGAACATCAACGAAACACGAGGAAGCGAACAAACGAAATGTCCATTATCGGAATTGACCTTGGAACCACCAACAGCCTGGCCGCGGTATATCAGAACGGGGCCAGCCGCCTTGTGCCCAACGCCTTTGGCGAGTATCTCACCCCCAGCGTGGTGAGCATCGACGAGGACGGCGCGGTGCTGGTGGGCAAAGCCGCCAGAGAGCGGCTCATCACCCACCCGGCGCGCACCGCCGCGGCCTTTAAGCGCGCCATGGGCACCGACCGGCGGTATACCCTGGCCGGGCGGCAGTTTGCCCCGGAGGAGCTCTCCGCCCTGGTGCTGCGCCGGCTGAAAGAGGACGCCGAGGCCTTTTTGGGCGAAGCGGTGGAGGAGGCGGTGGTCAGCGTGCCCGCCTATTTCACCGACTCCCAGCGGGCCGCCACCAAGCGGGCGGGCCAGCTGGCGGGCCTCAAGGTGGAGCGGCTCATCAACGAACCCAGCGCCGCGGCGCTGGCCTGCTACGACCCCGCCCAGGGGGACGCGGCCTTTCTGGTCTACGACTTCGGCGGCGGCACCCTGGACGTGTCGGTGGTGGACTGCTTTGAGAACGTGGTGAACATCCTGGCGGTCAGCGGCGACAACCAGTTGGGCGGCAACGACCTGGACCTGGTCATCGCCCGGCTCTACTGCCAGCAGAACGAACTGGACTTCGACAGCCTCGCGCCGGAACAGCGGGCCATCCTGCTGTCCCAGGCGGAGCAGTGCAAGCAGACCCTGACCACTGCCCCCATGGCGGCCATGGTGCTGGAGCTGCCGGGGCTGGCCGGCTCACTGACCCTCACCGGCCAGAAGCTCATCGAGAGCGCCGCCACCCTGTTCGGGCGGATGCGCGCCCCGCTGCAAAAGGCGCTGAAAGACAGCGGCCTGGCCCCCCGGGAGCTGCGGGGGGTGGTGCCGGTGGGCGGCAGCTGCAAGATGCCGGTGGTGCGCCAGTATCTGTCCCACCTGCTGGGGCGGCCGCTGCTGGACGCCGGCCACCCGGACACGGTGGTGGCCCAGGGCGCGGGGCTCTACGCCGCCATGAAAGAGCGCAAGGCCGAGCTGCGCCAGATGGTGCTCACCGACCTGTGCCCGTTCACCCTGGGGGTGGGGGTACATAACCCGGCGGACGAGGACAACCTCATCATGAGCCCCATCATCGAGCGCAACAGCTCGCTGCCCACCAGCAAGGTGGAAAAGTACTACACCGTCAACGCCGGCCAGACCCGGCTCAAGATCCAGGTGTTCCAGGGCGAGGCCATGTACTGCCGGGACAACAAAAAGCTGGGCGAGCTGGAGCTGCCGGTGCCCCCCGGCCCCGCCGGCAAGGAGGGCGCGGCGGTGCGCTTCACCTACGACATCAACGGCATCCTGGAGGTGGAGGCCCAGAGCCTTTCCACCGGCAAGGCCATCAGCGCCGTGCTGGTGGGGCGGGGCGCCGGCCTTTCCGACGACCAGGTGAAACAGCGGCTGGCCCAGCTGCAAAACCTGAAGATCCACCCCCGCGACCAGGAGGAGAACCGCCTGCTGTTGGCCCGGGGCGAGCGGATGTGGCAGGAGAGCCTGGGGGAGGAGCGGGAGGAAGTGGCCCGCATCCTGGAGGACTTCCAGCTGGAGCTGGCCAGCCAGGAGCCCACCCGCATCCTGCGGGCCTCCCGCCGCTGCAAGGAGATGCTGGACCGGCTGGAAGCCGGCCTGCCGCTGGACGGCTTCCGCTGGGATGAAGATTTTTTTGACGACGAGGACGACCAATGAACTGCTGGCAGATATTGGGCCTTGCGCCCACCGGGGACACGTCGGCCATCCGCCGCGCCTACGCACAAAAGACCAGGACCTGCCACCCGGAGGAGGACCCGGAGGGCTTCGACCGGCTGCACACCGCCTTTGAGGAGGCGATGGACCAGGCCCGGCGGGGGGGCGTGCGCGCCGCCGCCGCGCCCGAGGCCCCGGCGGCTCCGGCGGCGAAGCTCGCCGGGCGCACCGGCACCCGGGAGGAGTGCCTTGCCGCCGAGCAGGCGGCCTACCTGCGCTGGCTGGAGGGCCGGAAAAACGCGCCCGCCGCGGCCCCCGCGGCGGATTTCGACTTCTCCGCCGCCGAGGGCGGCCGGCCCGCCCGGGGGCAGGAGGAACAGCCGGAGGAGGAAGACCCGCCCCTGCCACCCGCCCCGGCGGCCCCGCTGCCTCCGGCCGCCGGGGAGAGCTATGACTTCGACGACCTGCCCCGGCAGGAGAGCCAGGCCCGCCGCCAGCGGGCGCTGCTGCTGGTGGGCGACCTGCGGGCGGCCTGCGGCCCCGACGCGGACCCCTGGCAGCTTCAGGAGCTGCTGGAGGGGGAGGAGTTCCGGGAGCTGATGCACGCTCCCGAGTTTCTGGATGTGCTCACCCGGCTGCTGAAAAAGGAGCCCATCTGCCTGGACAAGCTCTCGGTGGACCTCTCCTACGCCTACGGGCTGCAGGGGGGCGAGGGCGCGCCGCCGCCCGCGCCGGACGAGGCCCACGCTGCCCTCTACGGGCTGTTGGCCCCCCTCTGGCGCAGCCATTGCCAGGCGGCGCAGAAAAAAAGCGACAAGGAGGCCGCCCTCCCGGGCCGCATCTACGCCGTGATCGTCGGCCTCACCGCCGTGATCACCCTGCTGGCCACGCTGGACAAGTTCTCCCTGGCCCTGCGGCTGCCGCTGTCCCTTTTGGGCGGCGCGGTGGGCGCGGCGGCCATGCTGCTGGCGCAGCGGCTGCAGGCAAAGGGCTGGCTGCCCTCCAACGCCGTGCTGCTGCTGCGGGTGTTCCAGCTGTTTTTCCTGGCGCTGTTCTTCTTCGGTATCGGCCCCGCCTCCGCCGGTGGCCTGCTGGCCTGCTATGTGGCCGCCGCCCTGCCCGGCCGCAAGTGGTACTTCCGGCTGCAAAAAGGGGCCCGCTTCGCCATCACCGCCGCCTGCGCCGTGCTGGCCCTGTTGTGGGTGCCCCTGTCGGTGCTCGTCTTTCCCGAGGCCTCCGGCGCCCTGGACGGCTCGTTCGGCCTGGTCTTCAGCTGGTTCGCCCTGCCGCTGGCTTTTGTCCGCTGCATCGTGAGCAACTGCCGCTACTACAAGCTGGCAGCCCGCTTCGGGCTGTGACAAAAGGAAAAAGCGCCCGCCCCCTTGCCGCAAGGCAGGGAGCGGGCATTTTGTTTTGTCACGGCCGATCCGTTGGCTCCAGCGGGAAAGTCACCTGCCAGTCGCCCTCCACATGACGTCCCGCCACCCAGAAATCGCCGTACAGCCCGTATTGGGCAAATCCTCCGGCGGGCTCGGGAAAGACCTCCTCCGTGTAGTCGGTGCCCTCGTCGTCCCGGACGCGGAAAGAGGCGGAATAGCAGCTGTCCACCCGCCCGCCGGCTTCGTCCATCAGGTAAAAATAGCCGTGGTTGTCGTTGTCCCCGTGGTCCCGCACCGCCGTTTGCAGGTGCAGCCGGCCCTCCACCAGCGCCGCACCCGTCAGGTCGATGCCCTCCACGGGAAAGTCCGGGTCCGCCGCGCCGGGCACAAGGACCTGGAAAAATACCCCCGTGCTGTCCGGGTCGCGCCGGTAGCCCGGCCCGCCCCCGCCGATGGAACGCACAGTCTGCGTTTCTTCGGCTTCCTCAAGGGCGGCGAGGTCAAGGGGGATGGAAACACCCTCATACGTGTGCCTGCCGCTGACCAGCTGCCCCACCGAAAAGGTGATCTTGTCCCCGGAAAGGGCGCTGCCCCCCATCTCGGAAAGGGTCACCAGAAATGTGGAGGTGCGGCTGGCCTCGTCGTATCCCACCCGGCTGCAGGCGGCGGCGCAGTCAAAGGGGGTGCGGATGGCGTAGCTGTCGTTCAGGTCCACCGGCCCGTCGGTGAACTCGCCGGTGGTGTCCCGCACCGTCAGATAGATCCGGGCGGTGTCGCCCTGGACAGAGACGGATACCACCTCCATGCAGATGCCCTGGTCCTCACAGCTTTCCCGCGCGGGGCGGAAAAACTGGGCCACGGCGGGGCTCACCAGGTACATCAGCCGGTAGATGGGCTCCACCGCGGCAAACGCCGGCATCGCCAGCGCCAGCAAAAGGGCGAGCACCGCCAGCGCCAGCGCCGGCCGCCGCCAGGCCGCCTGCCGCCGGGGCGCTTCGGCGCGCGCCGCCAGGGCGGCGGCCACCCGGCGCTTTGCCTCCTCCGGCATGTGGATGTCCTCCACAGCGGGTTTCAAGCGTTCAAATTCCATGCCCGGCGGCCTCCTTTCCGTATTGCTGCGCCAGCAGGCGGCGGCCCTTTTGCAGCCGCATCTTCACCGCCGAGGGCGTTCTGCCGACGATCTTCGCCACGTCCTCCACCCGGTAGCCCTCTACATAGTGCAGCACCAGCACCGCCCGGAACTTCTCCGGCAGGGCCAGCAGGGCGTCCAGCAGCTCGCGGCTCTCGGCGGCGGGCGCGGGCAGGTCGAGCTCCTCAAAGGGAGTCTGGGGGTGGCGCGCCCGCCGCCGGTGTACGTCCCGGCAGTGGTTGGCCGCCACCCGCAGCAGCCAGGCCTTTTCATGCTCCGGGCTTTCAAAAACGGGGGCTTTTTGCAGGTATTTCAGCAGTGTCTCCTGCACCGCGTCCTCCGCGTCCGCCGCGCTGCCCAGCAGCACAAGGCAAAGACGGAACAGCCGGTCGCCGTGGGTTTCCACCGCGGCCTGTGCCGCCTGGGGAGAAACGCCTGGTCTTGGGGGCATCCCATCATCTCCTTTCACCCTGTATACGCCCGGGCGGGCCGGATGGTCAATTTTTGTCGATCATACCACATGCCCCGCCGCCCGGCAACGGCCGGGACACATACCCGCCCCCTTTCCCCGCATAGTATGGCAGGGGAGAGGGGGCTTTTTTATGGCGGTGGAGAGGCAGGTGCGCCCCGCGCAGGAGCGGGCCATGCGGCTGCGGGCGAAGCTGGTGGCGGGTTTTTTCGCCCTGGTCTGTTTTGGGGGCCTGGCCGCCCGGCTGTGGTATCTCCAGATCGCCGAGCGGGACTTCTACACCGGCCGGGCGGGCGGCCAGCAGCTGCGGGACACGGTGGTGCCGGCGCCCCGGGGGGACATCCTGGACACGAACGGCGTGCCGCTGGCGGTGTCCGCCACCTGCTGGACCATCCGCGCCTCGCCCCGGGAGATGGCGGACGAGGACGTGGAGCCCGCCAGCCGGGCGCTGGCGGAGCTGGTGGGCATGGAGTACGAGGAGCTGTATGACATTTTGTCCCAGCGTTCCAGCAACGACGCGCTGCTGCTGCGCCGGGCGGACAAGGAGACCACCGACGCGGTGCGCGACCTGTGCACCGAAAACGGCTGGCAGGGCATCCTGCTTTTGGAGGACACAAAGCGCTGGTACCCGGAGGGGGACTTCGCCGCCAGCCTGCTGGGCTTCACCAACGTGGACAACGCGGGCATGGCCGGCCTGGAGCTGGAGTACGACCAGCAGCTCACCGGCACCAGCGGCCGGGTGCTCAGCGCAAAGAACGCCTGGGGCTATGATATGCCCACCGACTACGACACCTACATCCCGCCGGTGCAGGGCAGCACCCTGCAGCTCACCATTGACGCGAACGTGCAGCACTATCTGGAGAACCATCTCAGCTACGCGGTGCAGGCCTACAACGTGAGCCAGCGGGCGGTGGGCATCGTGATGGAGGTGGACACCGGCCGGGTGCTGGCCATCGCCACCAAGCCCGACTACGACCCCAACGAGCCCCGGGTGCTCACCGACCCGGACGCCCGCGCCCTGGTGGAGAGCCTCTCGGGGGACGAGCGCTCCGCCGCCCTGCAGCTGGCCCAGCAGACCCAGTGGCGCAACA
The DNA here is from genome assembly GCA_019117205.1 of Candidatus Allofournierella merdigallinarum. Classification (GTDB taxonomy): domain Bacteria; phylum Bacillota; class Clostridia; order Oscillospirales; family Ruminococcaceae; genus Allofournierella_A; species Allofournierella_A merdigallinarum. Next base: position 58,279 of record DXAC01000055.1, read on the forward strand.
AGGCGGTGAGCGATCTGTACGAGCCGGGCTCGGTGTTCAAGCTCATCACCTGCTCCGCCGCCCTGGACGCCGGGGTGGTGACCCCCTCCAGCAGCTTTTACTGCGGCGAGGCCTACAAGGTGGCGGGCATCCCGTTCCACTGCGCCAACCACAAGAGCCACGGCGCCCAGACGGTGGCCCAGGCCCTGGCCAACAGCTGCAACCAGAGCTTTATCCAGATCGGCCAAAGGCTGGGGGTGGAGGCGTTCTGCGACTACTTCGAGGCGTTCGGCCTGTGCGGCGCCACCGGCATCGACCTGCCCGCCGAGCCGAAAAGGTCCGAGTACTACACCGCCGACCGGATGGGCCCGGTGGAGCTGGCCAGCTGCGCCTTCGGCCAGTCCAGCAAGATTACCCCCATCCAGATGCTCACCGCCGTCTGCGCGGTGGTCAACGGGGGAAAGCTGATGCAGCCCTATGTGGTGGAGAAGATCACCGACGCTTCCGGCAATGTGGTCAGCACCACCGAGCCCACCGTGCGCCGGCAGGTCATCCGGAAGGAGACCAGCGCTTTGATGTGCCAGATGATGGAGGGCGTGGTGGACGGCGGCAGCGGCAAAAACGCCTATGTGGCGGGCTTTCGGGTGGGCGGCAAGACCGGCACCAGCCAAAAGCTGGACTCGCCGGACGAGGAGGCCCGCATCGCCAGCTTTGTGGGCATCGCCCCGGCGGACGACCCCAAGATCGCGGTGCTCATCGCCCTGGACGAACCCCACACCTTTTCCACCGGCGGCGGCGCGCTGGCGGCCCCGGTGGCCGCCCTGGTGCTGGAGGACGCCCTGAACTACTACGGGGTGGAGCCCCGCTACACCCCCGAGGAGCAGCAGCGGCTGGAGAACCAGCTGCCGGACGCCGTGGGCCTCACCGCCGAGGCCGCCGCAGCCAAATTGCAGGCGGCGGGCTTCGCCGCCAAGGCGGTGGGCGGGGGCGACACAGTGCTGACCCAGTACCCCGAGGCGGGCCAGACGCTGCCCCGGGGCTCCACCGTGCTGCTCTACACCAGCGAAGACGCGGCCCGACAGGTGACGGTGGTGCCCAGCGCCGCCGGCCAGACCCTGGCCGAGGCCACTGAGACGCTGCACGCCGCCGGGCTGAACATCAAGGCGGCAGGGGCCGCCGGAGCCGAGGGGGCGGTGGCGGTGGGCCAGAGCAGCCCGGCGGGGGAGCAGCTGCCCCAGGGCAGCCTTGTCACCGTGACCTTTTACGATTACACCGTGCCGGAGGACGGCGTTGTCCGGCTGGAGGGAGCCGTTCCCGGCGACTAAGCCGGCCCGCCGCGGGGCACACTGTATTGGACTTAACTGCAAGGAGGCGGTCAGCCTGTTTTCTGCCCATCGCTCCGCCCCGGCGGCCCCCGCCGCCCCGGCGAAAAAGGCCGCTTCGCCCCACCGCCGGCGCCCCGCGCCCCGCTGGCTGGCGAAGCTGGCGGGCCTGCCGCCCATGGACCTGCCCTTTCTGGTGCTGGTGCTGGCGCTGGTGGCTTTCGGCCTGGTGATGCTGTTCAGCGCCAGCTATGCGGTGGCCATGTACCGCCGGGGCACCCCCTACGCCTACATCCGGCCCCAGCTGCTCTTCGCGGCGGTGGGCCTGGCGGCCATGTACGCCGCCAGCCGGGTGGACTACCACATCTACCACAAGCTGGCCTGGCCGGTGCTGGGCGTCTCCTTTGTGCTGCTGGTGGTGGTGCTGTTCATGCCGGAATACAACGGCTGCAAGCGGTGGATCGTGCTGCCGGTGGGCACCCTGCAGCCCAGCGAGATCGCCAAGTTCGCCGTGATCCTGGTGTTCAGCCACATCATCTCCCTGAACCACACCCGCATGAAGAAGTTCTCGGTGGGGGTGGTGCCTTTCGCCGTCATCCTGGGGGCGCTGGCGGTGCTCATGCTGCTGGAGCCGCACCTGTCCGGCACCCTTTTGCTGTTCGGCATCGGGGCGGTGCTCATGTTCGTGGGGGGCACCGGCCTGCGCTGGTTCGCGCTGGCGGCGGGGGGCGGCATCGCAGCGGTGGCGGCGGCGCTGGTGTTCCTGCCGGACCTTGTGCCCTACGCCGCCGACCGGCTCAGCAGCTGGCTGGACCCTTTCGCCGACCCTTTGGGCGACGGCCACCAGACCATCCAGAGCCTCTACGCCATCGGCTCCGGCGGGGCCACCGGGCTGGGCCTGGGCAACAGCCGCCAGAAATACCTCTATGTGCCCGAGCCCCAGAACGACTTCATCTTCTCCATCGTCTGCGAGGAGCTGGGCTTCATCGGGGCCTGCCTGGTGATCCTGCTGTTCGTGCTGCTGCTTTTGCGGGGCATCACCATCGCGGTGAACGCCCCCGACAAGTTCGGCGCGCTGCTGGTGGTGGGCTTTACGGTGCAGGTGGTCATGCAGGCGGTGCTGAACATGGCGGTGGTCACCAACACCATCCCCAACACCGGCATCAGCCTGCCTTTCTTCTCCTCCGGCGGCACCAGCCTGATGATGCTGCTGGGGGAGATGGGCGTGGTGCTCTCGGTGAGCCGACAGGCCGGCCAGACCAGATATTAGCGGGGCGACGCCCGCCCCCCGGCAAAAACCGCCCCGCGGCCGCGCGGGGCGGTTTTTGCCGCCTTTTTGGGTGCTCTTTCACCAAAACGGCCCCCGGGGCATACAGTGGGCCAGGGTGCAACGATGGTTTGGGGGGAGAGTTTCATGGGGGAGCATTGGGTGATCCGGGGCAAACAGCCGCTCAGCGGCACGGTGCGGCTGCCGGCGGCGAAAAACAGCGTGCTGCCGCTGCTGGCAGCGTCTCTTTTGTGCGGGGGCGAGAGCTATTTTAGCGGCACGCCCCGCCTGACGGATGTGGAGGCCAGCATCGCCATCCTCACGGCGCTGGGCTGCCGCTGCCAGTGGCGGGGCCGGGGCCTGCAGGTGGGCGCGGGCCGGGTGCGGGGGGATGGCACCCTGCCCGACGGCCCGGCCCGGGCCATGCGGAGCTCGGTGTTCTATCTGGCGCCGGCCCTGGCCCGGTTCGGCCGGGTGTCCATGCCCATGCCCGGCGGCTGCCGCCTGGGGCCGCGGCCCATCGACATCCATCTGGACGGCCTGGTGAAGATGGGCGCCCGGGTCCACTGGCAGGGCGAGACGCTCACCGTCACCGCGCCCCAGGGGCTGCGGGGGGTGGACTACACCCTGCGGCTGCCCAGCGTGGGGGCCACCGAGACGCTGCTCATGGCGGCGGTGGCGGCAAAGGGGGAGACGGTGCTCCGGGGCGTGGCCCGGGAGCCGGAGATCGCGGACCTGGCAAGGTATCTGGCGGGCTGCGGGGCGAAGATCCAGGGCGCGGGCAGCTCGGTGGTGCGGGTGCAGGGGGGCGCGGCGCTGCACGGCGCCGCCCACCAGCCCATCCCGGACCGGATCGTCGCCGCCACCCTGGCCGCGGCGGTGGCCAGCGCCGGGGGCCGGGTGCGGCTGCTGGGCTGCCAGTGGGAGGCGCTGGCCCCCACCCTGGAGGTGCTCACCCGGGCGGGCTGTGCCGTGGCGCGGGCGGGGGACGCGGTCACCGTGGAGCGGGACGGCCCGCTGAAAGGGGTGGGCCGGGTGTACACCGGGGTCTACCCCGCCTTTTCCACCGACGCCGCGCCGGTGGTGGCCGCCGCCCTGCTCACCGCCGCGGGGCGCAGCGCGGTGGAGGACACCATTTTTGAGGACCGCTTCGCCTGCGCCGACGGCTTCTGCGCTTTGGGGGCGCGGGCGGTGCGCTGCGGCCGTGCGCTGGAGCTGGAGG
>DXAC01000004.1 GCA_019117205.1 Candidatus Allofournierella merdigallinarum
GGTCTTGCCGTGATCGACGTGGGCGATGATGGCAATGTTACGCAGATCTGTACGTTCCATATCCTTACCCTTTCCTCATGTTCCTTGCGGGCCGCGCCGGCAAAAGGGCGGCCCTTTGTATTACACTATTAAAATGCACAGTAAAAAGCACGCTATTTATAGTACGGCAGCGCCCGCGCTTTGTCAAGAATATACAAATATTTTTTGAAAATTCGGCTGAATAAACAAAATTCCCGCCGCGTCTTGGGCCGCCGCCCGCCCGGACGGACGGTTTTTGCGAAAAAGGGCTTGCAAAACCGGTTTTTGTCTGCTATAATAACAAAGCTGTCAAATGACATGGGCGGTTAGCTCAGCTGGTAGAGCATCTGCTTGACGTGCAGAGGGTCAGGGATTCGAGTTCCTTACCGCCCACCAGAGAAAGCTCTGGCGGACTTCTCAAATGAAGTTCGACGGGGCTTTTTTGTTGTTGTGCATCCACCGAAGCCTGCGGCCGGAAGACTCGCCGCTTTCAGGGGGGGCTCCCGGCTTGACCAGCCCCCGGGCATGGGATAGAATATCCAAAAAGGGGGCATGGGCATGGGATTGCTGGAGCAGCTTTTGGAGGAGAAAAACGCCTGCCGCAAAGGAGGGCTGTATCACCAGACCCAGATCCTGTTCGCCTATGAATCCAATCGCATGGAGGGCAGCCGGCTCACCCGCGAGCAGACGCGCTTCATCTATGAAACGAACATGTTTCTGCCCGATGGCGACACCCCCATCCGCACAGACGATGTGATCGAAACGATCAACCATTTCCAGGCGTTCGACTATATGCTGGAGGTCGCTGAGCAGCCCCTTTCCGAAGCGATCATCAAAAAGCTGCACCGCAAGCTGAAAAGGGGAACATCGGACGAACGGGAGCCCGGGTCCCGGGTCGGGGAGTACAAGGCTCTGCCCAATATGATCGGGGAAACGGCGCGCACCGCGGCTCCAAAGGAAGTGCCCGCCGAAATGCAAAAGCTGTTGCGGGCATACCAGGAAAAAACCGCCGTGAGCGAGCGGGACGTGATCGACTTTCACTATCATTTTGAGAGGATACACCCCTTTCAGGACGGCAATGGCCGGGTGGGCCGTTTGATCATGTTCAAAGAGTGCCTGGCTCACAGCCTGGTGCCTTTTGTGATCGACAGCGACCACGAGCCGTCTTATTACCGCGGGCTGCGGGAATATACCCGGGAGCCCGGGTATTTGACCGGGGCCTGCTTGTCGGCACAGGACAAATACCATCGGCTGATCGCATATTTCCAGCAGCCGCCACGGGAGCCGTAACAACAGGAGGGGGAGAGGGCCCAAATGAAAGTCTGTACGATCATCGGCGGCGTGAACGGCACAGGAAAATCAAGCCTTTCGGGGATACTCTGCGCGGAACGGACGGACCTGGGGGTCGTCGTTGACCCTGCTTGGTGTGCTGCACTTTGCAATGGGGATGAATACGAGGGCGGAAAGCTGGCTGTGTCTCAATTGGAGACCGCATTGGATGAGGGCGTTAACTTCACACAGGAGACCGCCTTGTCTGGCGGTCATCCCAAACAGCTGTGCAGGCGGGCGAAAGAGGCCGGATATTATATCCGTTTGTACTATGTGGGATTGGATACCTTGGAAGAGAGCCTGTCCCGCATAGAAAATCGTGTCGCTCATGGCGGACATAATATCCCGGAAAAGGATGTGCGCGAACAGTTTGCACATCGTTTCCAGGGCGTGGGAAAGATTTTGCCATACTGCGACGAAGCAAAGTTTTTCGACAACGACAACGGATTCGTTCTCGTTGCGGAATACAGAAACGGGCAGCTGTATCCTGTGGGCGATCACGCGCCAAGATGGCTGCAAGAGCTCCACCGGTGCCTTTACCCATATCAGCCCGGGCGGGAGCCGTAACCGGTACGACCGGCGGCCGCGCCCCGTTTTCATGCCCTTTTCCCCCGCGCTGTTGGCGGGCTTATCTTTTACAAACCTTTTTATCGTACAAAAAATGTGATAAGATGGACCAGAGATCCAAGGAGGAGAACACCATGAAAAAGAAAACGCTGATCTTTCTTTCTGCTGCGGCGGCCCTTGCGCTGGCTTTGAGCGCCTGCGGGGCAAAGCTCACCGCCGTCACCCTGCCGGAGGAGCCGCTGACGCTGGCGGTGGGAGCCACCGCCACCCTGGAGCCGGAATTTGCCTGGGAGGGCCAGGCGCCCGACGAGGCCCCGGCGGTGAGCTACGCCAGCGCCGACGAGACGGTGGCCACCGTGGACGCGGCCGGCGTCGTCACCGGCGTGGCGGCGGGGGAGACCACGATCACCGCCGCCGTGGGCGAGGTGAGCGCCACCCGCACGGTGGTGGTGGAGCTTGCCACCGAGACCCTGACGGTGGAGGAGATGAGCCTGCACCTGGCGGACGGCGCGGCCCAGGCCCAGGTCACCGTCCAGCCCGCCGAACTGGCTGACCAGCTGACCTTTATGACCGGCGACGAGGCCATCGCCACCGTGGACGCCAGCGGCCTGGTGACCCCGGTGAAAGAGGGCCACACCGGCCTTTTGATCCTTGCGCCGGACGGCACCCGGGGCAAGGCGATGATCACCGTCTGGAGCGGCCCCAAGGAGCTGACCCTGGCCGCCGGGGACACCGAGGCCACCGTGGGTGACACTGTGGCCCTTACCGCCGCCGACGAGACCGGCGCGGCGGTGGACGCCGCTACCCTGACCTGGAGCAGCAGCGACGAGGCCGTGGCCACTGTGGACGCGGCGGGGGTGGTGACCGTCACCGGCGCGGGCGAGGCGACCATCACCGCCGAGACTGCCTATGAGATCGCCGGCTCCATCACCCTTACCGGCAAGGAGGCCGCGAAGCCCGCCGCTTCCTCCGGCAGCTCCTCCTCCGGCAGCACCCCGGCGGGGCTCACCGGCACCGGCGGCGGTTCCACCACCCCGGCGCCCACCGGGGACGCCCCCGAGGGCTGGGGCACCCACGGCTGGTTCTATGTGACCACCGACTCCACCGCCTTTGACCTGCAGAACCAGCTGCGGGCGGCGGTGGGCGCGGCTGCCCTCACCTGGGACGACAGCCTGGCCACCATCGCCCAGAGCCGCTGCGAGGGCATCGCGGTGGACTTCAGCCATAACGGAGTGCAGACCCGGGGCGAGAACATCGCCCAGGGCTACGCCGATGCGGCCTCGGTGGTGGCCGCCTGGCAGGCCAGCTCCGGCCACTACCAGAACATGATCAACACCAGCTACACCCGCGGCGCCATCGCCCACATGTACGACGGCGACGGCTGCCACTTCTGGGTGGCGGTGTTCGAGTAAACGGCGCTTTTCCGCCCGCGCCCGGCAAAGACCCGGCCCGGCGGCCCTTTCGCACCAGCTGCAAAGGGCCGCCGGGCCTTTTGCGCCCCAAGGCGCGGCGAAGCGGAGCTGCCGTTCCGCCCGCCGCTGGCAAACCTTTCTTGCGGGGAGCGCCCTTGCCCGCCGGGCGGTTTTGTGGTATACTATATCGGTTACTATGGAGAAGTGTGGCCGAATGGCCAAAAGAGGACGAACGTATGCGGGTTTTGGGCATCGACCCCGGCTATGCCATTGTGGGCTGGGGCGTGGTGGAATATGTGGGCAACCGGTTTTCGCCGGTGGACTTCGGGGCGGTGACCACCCCGGCGGACATGCCTTTCGAGCGTCGGCTGGATGCGGTGTATCAGGGGGTGCTGGCGGTGCTGCGGGAACATAAGCCCGAGGCGCTGAGCACCGAGCAGCTGTTCTACCAGCACAACCAGACCACCGTGATCGGGGTGGCCGAGGCCCGGGGGGTCATCCTGCTGGCGGCCGCCCAGTGCGCCGTGCCGGTGTTCGAGTACACCCCCATGCAGGTAAAGCAGGCGGTGACCGGCTACGGCAAGGCGGTGAAAAAGCAGGTGCAGGAGATGACCAAGGTGTTCCTGCGGCTGGACTCGGTGCCCAAGCCGGACGACACCGCCGACGCCCTGGCCCTGGCCATCGCCCACTGCCATTGCAGCCGAAGCCGGCTGCAGAGCACCCCCGTGCGCTGAAAGGAGGCTTTGTGCCTTGATCTATTGTCTCACCGGAAAACTGCTGAAAAAAAGCCTGGATATGGTGGTCCTCTCCTGCGCGGGGGTGGGCTATCAGGTGCAGGTGCCCGCCAGCGTGGCGGGGGCGCTGCCCGCCGTGGGGCAGGAGGCCACCCTCTATACCTATATGAATGTCACCGACAGCGATGTGTCCCTGTTCGGCTTTGCCGACGAGGAGCAGCAGGCCTGCTTCAAGATGCTCACCGCGGTGAGCGGGGTGGGCCCCAAGGTGGGGCTGGCCATCCTGAACGTGCTCACCCCCCAGCGCATCGCCCTGGCGGTGTCGGCGGGGGATCACAAGGCGTTCACCGCCGCCAGCGGCGTGGGGCCCAAGCTGGCCCAGCGCATCACCCTGGAGCTCAAGGACAAGGTGGGCAAGGGCCTGGCGGAGGGCCTCACCCTGGCGGACGTGGCCGGCCCGGGCGCCGGCGCGCCGGGCAGCAACCTGGCCCAGGCGGCCGCCGCCCTGACCAGTTTGGGCTACTCCTCCGGCGAGGCGGCGGCGGCCCTGTCCAAGCTGGACGAAACGCTGCCGGTGGAGGAACTCATCAAGCTGGCGCTGCGCGGCATGGCAAGGAGGTAAACCGTGGAAGATTTTGTTCGCACCGACCGGCTGGTCAGCCCCGAGATGAACCGGGGCGAGGCGGAGGAGCTCACCCTGCGCCCCCGCACCCTGGCGGAGTATGTGGGCCAGGAAAAGGTCAAGGAGAACCTGCGCATCTACCTGGAGGCCGCCAAGCGCCGGGGCGAGCCGATGGACCACATCCTGCTCTACGGCCCGCCGGGCCTGGGCAAGACCACCCTGGCGGGCATCGTGGCCCAGGAGATGGGGGTGCAGATCCGCATCACCAGCGGCCCGGCCATTGAAAAGCCCGGCGACCTGGCGGCCCTGCTGACCAACCTCCAGGAGGGGGACGTGCTCTTCATCGACGAGATCCACCGCCTCTCCCGCCAGGTGGAGGAGGTGCTCTACCCGGCGCTGGAGGACTTCGCGCTGGACATCATGATCGGCAAGGGCCCCAGCGCCCAGTCCATCCGCATCGACCTGCCCAAATTCACCCTGATCGGCGCCACCACCCGGGCGGGCCAGCTCACCGGCCCGCTGCGGGACCGATTCGGCGTGCTGCTGAAGCTGGAGCTGTACAGCCCGGACGAGCTGGCCCGGATCATCCGGCGCAGCGCCGGCATCCTGGGCCAGCCCTGCACCGACGAGGGCGCGCTGGAGCTGGCAAAATGCAGCCGGGGCACCCCCCGGGTGGCCAACCGGCTGCTCAAGCGGGTGCGGGACTTCGCGGTGGTGCTGGGCGACGGCACGGTGGACGGCCCCGCCGCCCGGCTGGCATTAAAGCGGATGGACATCGACGCTTTGGGCCTGGACGAGCTGGACCGCAGCCTGCTGCGGGCCATCATCGAGTTGTACGCCGGCGGGCCGGTGGGCCTGGACACCCTGGCCGCGGCCCTGGGCGAGGAGGCGGTGACCCTGGAGGACGTGTGCGAGCCATATCTGATGCAGATGGGCTTCCTCACCCGCACCCCCCGGGGCCGGTGCGTCACCCGGCTGGCCTACGAGCACCTGGGCCTGCGGGCCCCGGACCTGGCCGCCGAAAACGGCCAGCAGAGCATGTTTTGACATCCCCTGACAAGAAAACTTCACAAATACGGGGTACAATATAGCCCACGGCCCACGGCCGCGGCAACAAAGGAGAAGTGTCTATGCGAGCCGCCAGTTCCTGGCAGGATTACGAGCTCATCGACGCCACCGCCGGCAACCGGCTGGAGCGCTGGGGCGACGCGCTGCTCATCCGGCCCGACCCCCAGGTGATCTGGAAAAACGGGCGCACCAGCCCCCTGTGGGCCAAGGCGGACGCGGTGTACCACCGCAGTGAAAAGGGCGGCGGCAGCTGGGAGTACCGCCGCCGGCTGCCGGAAAAGTGGCGCATCCGCTGGCAGCAGCTGCAGCTGGTGGTCAGCCCCACCGGCTTCAAGCACACCGGCGTGTTCCCCGAGCAGGCGGTGAACTGGGCCTTTTATCAACGGGCCATCGCCGCCGCCGGCCGGCCGGCGCGGGTGCTGAACCTGTTCGGCTACACCGGCGGGGCCACCCTGGCCTGCGCCGGGGCGGGGGCCAGCGTCTGCCACGTGGACGCCTCCAAGGGCATCGTGGCCTGGGCCCGGGAAAACGCCGCCGCCAGCGGCCTTTCGGACAGGCCCGTGCGCTGGATCGTGGACGACTGCTCCAAATTCGTGGCCCGGGAGGCCCGGCGGGGCAGCTTCTACGACGCCATCATCATGGACCCGCCCAGCTACGGCCGGGGCCCCGGCGGCGAGGTGTGGAAGCTGGAGGACTGCATCTACGACCTCATCGCCCAGTGCGCGGCGCTGCTCAGCGAAAGGCCCTTGTTCGTGGCGGTGAACAGCTACACCACCGGCCTGTCGCCGGCGGTGATGGAGTACATTTTGAAAACGCTGGTCTGCCCGGCGCACGGCGGCGTCACCGCCTGCGACGAGATCGGCCTGCCGGTGTCCAGCACCGGCGGGGTGGTGCCCTGCGGGGCCACCGCCCTGTGGCTGGCGGACAGCGCCCTTTTGGGGGAGGAATGAAGATGGAGCACATGATCAGCGCCAGCGACCTCCGGTTCCGCTATGCCTCCGACGCGCCCTGGGCGGTGGACGGGGCCAGCGTCACGGTGGACAAGGGCGAATTCGTGGCGGTGCTGGGGGCCAACGGCTGCGGCAAGAGCACCCTGGCCAAGCACTTCAACGCCATCCTGCTGCCGGAGGCCGGCACCGTGCTGGTGGAGAGCATGGACACCGCCGACGAGGCCCACCTCTACGACATCCGCCAAAAGGTGGGCATGGTGTTCCAGAATCCGGACAACCAGATCGTGGCCACCGTGGTGGAAGAGGACGTGGCTTTCGCCCTGGAGAACCTGGGGGTGCCCCCCGACGAGATCCGCCGGCGCATCGACGACGCCATGGAGATGGCGGGCATCTACAAACACCGGGAGAAAGCGCCCCACAAGCTGTCCGGCGGCCAGAAGAAGCGGGTAGCCATCGCCGGCGTCATCGCCATGCGGCCGGACTGCCTGGTGCTGGACGAGGCCACCGCCATGCTGGACCCCCGGGGCCGGGAAAAGGTGATGGCCACCATCCGCCACCTGAACCGGGACTTTGGCATCACGGTGGTGTCCATCACCCACTACATGGACGAGGCCGCCCAGGCGGACCGGGTGCTGGTGATGAGCGACGGAAAGGTGGTGCTGGAGGGCACCCCCCGCCAGGTGTTCAGCCAGGCCCGGACCCTGCGCGAACTGCGGCTGGACGTGCCCCAGGCCACTGAGCTGTGCCAGCGGCTGGCGGCGGACGGGGTGGACATCGCCACCGACCTGATCAACGAGGAAGAATGTGCCGCGGCTCTCTACGAGCTGTTGAAATAAAGCCCCCAGAGGGGCGGCGGGGGCAGCCCCCGCCGGCAAGGGAAGGGAGGACGCCTCATGGCGGCCATCATCGAGACAAAGGGCCTGACCCACATCTACAACCCCGGTATGCCGGACGCCACCACCGCGCTGGACAAGGTGGACCTGGCGGTGGAAGAGGGGGACTTCGTGGGCATCATCGGCTCCACCGGGTCGGGCAAGAGCACCCTGATCACCCACTTCAACGGCATTTTGAAACCCACCGAGGGCAAGGTGCTGGTGGACGGCCAGGACATCTGGGAAAAGCCCGCGAACATCCGGAAATTCCGCTTCATGGTGGGGCTGGTGTTCCAGTACCCCGAGTACCAGCTGTTCGAGGAGACGGTGTACAAGGACATCGCTTTCGGGCCCAAAAACATGGGCCTGGACGAGGCCGAAATAGACCGGCGGGTGAAGAGCGCCGCCCGGTTCGTGGGCCTGAAAGACGAATACCTCGAGCGCAGCCCCTTTGAGCTGTCCGGCGGGCAGAAGCGCCGGGTGGCCATCGCCGGGGTCATGGCCATGGAGCCCAGGATCCTGGTGCTGGACGAGCCCGCCGCCGGCCTGGACCCGGAGGGGCGGGAGATGATCCTCTCCCAGGTCAAGCGCTTCCACAGGGAGACGGGCACCACCGTCATCCTGGTGAGCCACTCCATGGAGGACATCGCCAAATACGCCGACAAGGTGCTGGTGATGGACCAGCGCCGCATCGCCATGTACGACACGGTGGAAAAGGTCTTTGCCCGGGCGGACGAGCTGCTGGAGCTGGGGCTCTCGGTGCCCCAGGTGACCAAGGTGTTCCTGCGGCTGCGGACCATGGGGCTGGACCTGCCCCAGGACGTGTACACCGTGCCCTACGCTGAGAAGATCATCCGGGCGGCGCTGGAAAGGAAAAAGGGGGCAAGCGTATGCTGAGAGACATCACCATCGGCCAGCACTTCCCCGGCAACTCCATCGTCCACCGCACCGACCCCCGGCTGAAGATCCTGCTGGTGGTGGGCTACATCGTGGCCCTGTTCACCCTGACCAACCTGGTGGGCCTGGCGCTGAGCCTGGTCATGCTGGCGGCGCTGTATCTGGTGGCAAAGATCCCCCTGAAGCTCATTCTGAAAAGCCTCAAGCCCATTTTGCCCATCGTGGTGTTCACCTCGGTGCTCAACCTGCTGTTCATGGGGGGCGAGGGGGAGCCGCTGGTGAAGCTCTGGGTCATCGCCATCTACAAGGAGGGCGTGATCTACGCCATCTTCATGGCGGTGCGGATCGTGGCCTTGATCGCCGGCACCAGCCTGCTCACCTACACCACCAGCCCCATCGTGCTCACCGACGCCATCGAGCGGCTGCTGAGCCCCTTTGCGAAGCTCCATCTGCCGGTGCACGAGCTGGCGATGATGATGACCATCGCTTTGCGGTTCATCCCCACCCTGATCGAGGAGACCGACAAGATCATGAACGCCCAGAAAGCCCGGGGCGCCATGCTGGACAGCGGCACCCTCACCGAGCGGGTCAAGGCGATGGTGCCCATTCTGATCCCGCTGTTCATCTCCGCCTTTCGCCGGGCGGACGAGCTGGCCATGGCCATGGAGTGCCGGTGCTACCGGGGCGGCGAGGGCCGCACCCGGCTGAAAGTGCTCCGCATCCAGGCCCGCGACTGGCTGGTGCTGGCGGTGTGCCTGGCGGGCTTTGCCGCCCTGTGGGCCACCCGCTTTGTGGCGCCGGGGGTCCTGTGAGATGAACATCCTGTTGGACATCAGCTTCGACGGCACGGATTTTTGCGGCTTTCAGGTGCAGAAAAACGGCCTGTCCGTCTGCGAGGTCATCCAGAACGCCCTGGAGGCGGTGCTGGGCGAGCGGCCCGTCGTCAAGGGCTGCGGGCGCACCGACGCGGGGGTGCACGCCATGCACTATGCCCTGAACTTTTGGGCCGACACCGACATCCCGCCGGAAAAGCTGCCCCTGGCCCTCAACCGGCACCTGCCCCAGGCGGTGCGGGTGAACAGCGCCCGGCGGGTGCCCCAGGACTTCCACGCCCGCTACTCCGCCCACCGGAAAACCTACGTCTACCGCATCTGGAACAGCCCGGTGGAGAGCCCCTTTGAGGCGGCCTACCACCACCGGATCGCCCAGCCGCTGGACACGGCGGCCATGGCGGCGGCGGCAAAGGGCTTTGTGGGCCGGCATGATTTTCTCAGCCTGTGCGCCGCCGGCAGCTCGGTGGCGGCCAAGGGGGACACGGTGCGCACCATCACCGCCTGCGAGGTAAAGCGGGCGGGGGACCTTGTCACCATCACCGTCACCGCCGACGGCTACCTGTACAACATGGTGCGCATCCTGGCGGGCACGCTGGTGCAGGCGGGCCGGGGCGCTTTGGACCCCGCCGCGGTGCCCGCCATCCTGGCCGGGCGCGACCGCGGCCTGGCCGGGCCCACCCTGCCCGCCAGGGGGCTGTTTTTGCAGCGGGTGGACTACCCGCCCGAGGCCCTGGCGGCGGAATAAACAACGAGAGGAGGCGTCGCCGTGAGCGAAGCGGAGAATGGACGTTCCAACGTGACCCACATCGAACAGCTCCGCCGCCGGCGCGCCGGCAGGCGGCTGCGCCGGCTGCTGGTGCTGGCCGTGGCGGCCGGGGTGGCGGCGCTGTACTTCACCGGCGCCTACAGCCAGGGGGTGCTGCTGGCCCGGGAGCTGGTGGAGGCGGCGCGCGTCGCCCTGACCCCCGCCGCGGGCTGGCCGGTGAAGACCGGCATCCCCGAGATCCTGCAGGCCGAAACGCTGGACGGCGGCTTTGTGCTGCTGGGCGCGCAGGACGCGGGCGTCTGGTCCGCCGGCGGCAGCCAGCTCAACACCATCCAGCACGGCTACGCCCGGCCGGCCATCAGCGCCGGCAACACACGTTTTTGCCTCTACGGCCGCTCCGGCTATGAGCTGCGGGTGGAGGGGCGCACCGGGACCCTCTACAAGCGCACGTTCGACCAGCCCATCCTGCTGGCCGAGATGAGCACCGGCGGCAATGTGGCGGTGGTCACCCAGTCGGACCGGTTCGCCGCCGAGCTTTCGGTGTACAACAGCGCCATGAGGTTTATCTACGGCTGGAACCCCACCGACACCGAGGGCACCCCCGTGGCGGTGGCCTTTGCCCGGGACAACAAGCGCCTGGCGGTGGCCTGCCTGGTGGCAAGGGGAGGCAGCCTCCAGTCCAACCTGTACATCCTGGACGTGCGCAGCGACGAGATCGCCGCCTCCGCCACCCTGGCGGGGGGCCAGGTGCTGGGCCTCTACTGGCTCACGGCCGACCGTCTGCTGGCGGTGGGCGACAGCGCCGCCGCCGTGTACGACACCTCCACCGGCGAGCGCACCGCCATCTACAGCTACGGCGGCGAGCGGCTGGGTGCGGTGTCGGTGTCCGGGCAGAACAGCGCGCTGCTCTTCTCTCCGGATACCAGCGACGCCCCCGCCCGGCTGGTGGCGCTGGACCCGGAGATGCAGCTGCTGGCCGAGGCGGACGTGCCCGCCCCCGCCACGGGGGTGGTGTGTACCCGCACCGCCGCATATGTTTTACGGCAGAGCGGCGTGGCCGCCTACTCCCTGGCGGGGGAACCGCTGTGGGAGATGTCCACCGATACAAAGCCCCTGGCGGTGCTGGACGCGAAACAGCTGCTGGTGTTCACCGGCGGCCAGGCCCAGCTGCTGGAGGAACCGGGGCAGGCCGGCGCATAAAGGCCGGCCCCAAGGGAAAGGAGTGATCGGATGACCCCATCCATCGTGTTTGATCTTGCCATGCTGGCGCTGCTGGTGCTGGTGGCGGTGCTCTACGCCCGCCGGGGCTTCGCCGCCGGGCTGGTGCAGTTCGTGGGCAATCTGGCCAGCCTCATCGGGGCGCTGGTGTTCAGCCGCCAGGCCGCCCCGGTGCTGTTCGAGGAGTTCTTCCGCACCGGCTTTGTGGAGAGCGTCCAGAACACCATCAGCGCCGAGGGCACGGTGAACGTGCAGCAGATCATCGAAAAGTACGCGGGCTTTCTGCCCGCGGGCGTCAAGGAGAACCTGAACGAGACCGCCGGCCTGCTGGTGGACAGCTCCACCGCCAACCTGGCGGCCCGGCTGGTAGAGGAGGTCATCGCCCCGCTGCTCACCCCCATCATCGCCATCGTGCTGTTCTTCGTGGCCTTTGCCCTGTGCAAGCTGCTGGTGGCGCTGCTGGTGGCGGTGCTCACCAACGTGAACCGCATCCCGGTGATGGGCTCGGTGAACCGGTTCTTCGGCTTTGTCATGGGTCTGCTGGCCGGCGTGGTGGACCTGTACCTGGTGCAGTGCGCGGTGTGGGCGCTGATCGTCATCACCGGCGGGGCGCTGACCTTTTTGAACGAACAAGCCCTGGCGGACAGCTACATCTATCAGCTGTTCGGCCATTTCAACCCGTTTTATTAAGGGGCCGCGGGCCCCGTGACCCGGAACCTTTGAAAAAAAGGCGGAGAGGGAGAGAGCTATGCTTTGTGTAAAATGCAAAAAACGCACCGCAGTGGTGTTCATCCAGCGGATGGAGGCGGGCCAGCCCAAACAGGAGGGCTACTGCCTCACCTGCGCCCGGGCGCTGGGCATCAAGCCGGTGGATGACCTGATGAAACAGTTCGGTATGCGGGACGAGGACCTGGAGGCCATGGAGGAGCGGATGAACAGCTTCATGGAGGAGGCCGGGGAGAACGGCATGTCCGGCATGTTCCCCTTTGCCCCGCTGGACGGCGCTTCGGAGGAGGACGGCGACGAGGCCGGGGATACGGACAAGGAGGACGAGGGCTTCCAGCCCGGCGGCTCGGCCACGTTCCCCTTTGGCTTTGGGGCCAGGGGAGACCGGAAAAAGGACAAGGACAAGGGCCCCGGCAAGCTGAAGTTTCTGGATAAATACTGCGAGAACCTCACCGCCCGGGCCGCCGCCGGTAAGCTGGACGAGATCATCGGCCGGGAGCAGGAGATCTACCGCACGGTGCAGATCCTGGCCCGCCGCCAGAAGAACAACCCCTGCCTCATCGGCGAGGCCGGCGTGGGCAAGACCGCCATCGCCGAGGGCATCGCCCAGCGCATCGTCCGCGACCAGGTGCCCGCCTGCCTGAAAGGCAAAAAGCTCTACCGGCTGGACCTCACCGCCCTGGTGGCCGGCACCCAGTTCCGGGGCCAGTTCGAGCAGCGGGTGAAAGGCCTCATCGAGGAGGTCAAGCGGCTGGGCAACGTGATCCTGTTCATCGACGAGATCCACAGCATCACCGGCGCCGGCGACAGCGAGGGCGCCATGAACGCGGGCAACATCCTGAAGCCCGCCTTGTCCCGCGGCGAGATCCAGGTCATCGGCGCCACCACCTTTACCGAGTACCGCAAGTACATCGAAAAGGACCAGGCGCTGGAGCGCCGCTTCCAGCCGGTGAAGGTGGGCGAGCCCAGCATCGCCGACGCCATCAACGTGCTCATGGGCATCAAAAAGTACTACGAGGCCCACCACGGGGTGGAGGTCACCCCCGCCATCGTGTCTGCGGCGGTGAACCTGTCCGAGCGGTACATCTCCGACCGCTTTTTGCCGGACAAGGCCATCGACCTTTTGGACGAGGCCTGCGCCTGCTGCAACCTGCGCCACCCGGAGATCAGCGAGCTGGCGGACACCCGCAAGGCTCTGGCCGCCCTGGAGGCCCAGGAGCAGGCCCAGGAGCAGGCGGAAAAGGGCCCGGACTACGAGCAGCTGGCCCAGATCAAGACCGAGATGGCCCGCCTGCGGGAGAAGCTGCCGGAACTGCAGATGAAAGCCGGCGGCATCAAGGTGGAGATGCAGGACGTGGCCAAGGTGGTGGAGCTGTGGACAGGCATCCCCGCCGTAAAGGTGGAGCAGAGCGAGTTCGCCAAGCTCATGGACCTGGAAAACGCCCTGAAAAAGAAGATCATCGGCCAGGACGAGGCGGTGGAGGCGGTGGCCCGGGCCATGAAGCGCGCCCGGGCGGACCTGTCCGGCAAGCGCCGGCCCGCCAGCTTCATCTTTGTGGGCCCCACCGGCGTGGGCAAGACCGAGCTGGTGCGCCAGCTGGCCGAGCAGCTGTTCGACACCCCCGACCCGCTCATCCGCATCGACATGAGCGAGTATATGGAAAAGCACGCCGTCAGCCGGCTCATCGGCGCCCCTCCGGGCTACGTGGGCCACGACGAGGCGGGCCAGCTCACCGAGCAGGTGCGCCGGCGGCCTTACAGCGTGGTGCTGTTCGACGAGATCGAAAAGGCCCATCCGGACGTGATGAACATCCTTTTGCAGATTTTGGACGAGGGCCGCATCACCGACAGCCAGGGCCGCACGGTGAACTTTGAGAACACCGTGATCTGCATGACCAGCAACGCCGGCAGCACCGACAAGACCGGCGAGACCGGCTTTGCCAAAACCGCCGAGCAGATGAGCGCCAACAAGGCCATGAAAGCCCTGAGCGATTTTCTGCGGCCGGAGTTTCTGGGCCGGGTGGACGAGGTGGTGGCGTTCAAGCCCCTGTCCGACGAGAGCCTTGTGCGCATCGCCGCCCTGATGCTGGACGAATACACCGTCCCGCTGAAAGAAAAGGGCGTGGAGTTTTCCTACACCCCCGCCGCCTGCCGGGCGCTGGTGGCCGAGGCCGGCTCCAAATACGGCGCCCGCGACCTGCGCCGCACCATCCGCAAGCGGGTGGAGGACCCCCTGGCCGAGCGGTTCGTGGCGGGCACCCTGGGCCGCGCCGTCACCCTGGACGCGGTGGAGGGCCGGCTGGAGCTGGCCTGAGCGGGCCTGTTTCAAAGTTGTAACGAAACCCTTTCGGAAATCTTACAATATCGAAAGAAAAGTGAAATATTTCCGGGCGGTCGGGTCGTTACAGGGATGAACGCTCCCTGTGGCGGCCCCTTGCCATAAAAAGGAGCGTGAGGCAATGAGCGAGCAGGCGGTTTGCGAGAGCACCGAGATGGAACGGCTGGTGGACACCTACGGCACCGGTATGCTGCGCCTGTGCTGCATGTACCTGGGGGACACCCACCTGGCCCAGGACGCGGTGCAGGACGCCTTTATCAAGATCTACCGGGCCTGGCGGCCCATCCCCGAGCCCGCCGCGGAAAAGGCCTGGATCATGCGGATCACGGTGAACGTCTGCAAGGACTACCTGCGAAGCGCCTGGAAGCGGAAAGTCAACCTGGTGGACCAGTACCCCGAACTGAGCGAGGCCGCCCCGCCGAAAGACGGCGAGGGCCGGTTGTTCCGGGAGATCCTGGCCCTGAAGCCCAAGTACAAGGAGGTCATCCTGCTCCACTACTACCAGCAGCTCAAGGTGGGGGAGATCGCCGCCGTGCTGGGCGCGCCCCAGTCCACCGTGAGCATCCGGCTGCGGCGGGCGCGGGAGATCCTGAAAAAACGATTGGAGGGAGGGCCCTATGAAGATCTGTGACGAGACCGTGCGCGCCGCTGTGGACAGCGGCCTGAGCAGCGTCCATCTGGACGCTGCTCAAAAGCAGGCTATCCTGGCACAGTGCCGGCCCTCCGTGGCGGTGCGCCGGCCGCTGCGCCCGGTGCGCCGGGTGCTGGCGCTGGCGGCCTGCTTCGCTTTGGTGCTGGCGGTGGGCAGCGGCGTGCTGGCCGCCGCGCCGGAACTCAAGCAGAAGCTGGCGGTGCTGGGGGAGCAGACCATCCGCCAGCTCCAGCCGGTGAACCAGACCAGCGAGGACCAGGGCGTCCGCATGGAGGTGCTGGCCGCCGTCACCGACGGCCAGGTGGCCGCCGTGTACCTCTCCCTGAAAGACACCGCCGGCCTGGGCCGCATCGGCCCGGACGCCGAGATGTACACCCCCGAGATCAGCGGGGCGTTCTTTACCCGCAGCGAGGTGGTGGACTATGACGAGGCCGCCGGCGCGGCCATCCTGCGGCTCACCGGCGACGGTTCCCGGCAGCTGGCGGGCAAAAAAATAACCGTGAGCACCACCTCCATCACCAGCGGCTTGAACTTCAACGACCCGGTGGACACCGGCTACACCATGGCCCAGGTGCAGCAGCTGGCGGCTGGCACCCAGGTGGAGTACCGGGCGGAACACCACGCCTGGAGCTCCACCGGCCCGGACATGGAGCGCTACGGCGAGCTGGTGGACACCGGCCGCATGGCTACCCTTATCGGCTGGGGCGAGACCCTGGAACTGCCCGGGGTGGACTGGGCCAACGTGAACGCCGCCGCCGTGGTGGACGGCCAGCTGCACATCCAGGTGAACCAGCTGGGCGGCATGGGCCAGGTGAACCGGCTCTCCTTTGGGCTGGTGGACGAGGCCGGCCAGGAGGTGGACTGCACCGAACTGGAGCTGGAGCTGGGCCAGGACCACGACCTGGGCGTTTTCCGCAGCTACAACGACCTGGTGGAGTATGTGCTCATCCCCCCCGCGGGCTATGACATGGCCGACCTGCATGTTATGCTGGAGACCATGACCTACGACCAGTTCATCCAGGGCCAGTGGAGCACCACTTTCCTGCTGGAGGAGGCCGCCCGCTCGCTGAACATCGCCTGTGACGTGGACATGAAGCCCTGGCGGCTCACCAGTGTGCAGGTGTCGCCCATCGCCGTCACCGCCACCGGCTCTGGCGAGATGACGGTGGACAGCCTCTCCGCCGATCTGGAGGTCTGGCTGGCGGACGGCACCCGGGTGGAATCCAGCAGCGCCAGCCTGCAGGCCGGCGACGAGGAGATCATCACCCGCTACATCTTCGACCAGGTCATCGACATCGACCAGGTGGCAAAGGTCACCCTGAACGGCGAGGAGCTGCCGCTGCCCTGAGCGGCCCCTTTCATACCCCGCAAGCCCGTGCCCCCGGCGCGAAACGCGCCGGGGGCCTTTTTTGCCTTTTTGCCATAAGCTATAACTTGTAGAATTGTGTGTATTTAATACTATTTGCATTGTAAATTTCCCCGAAAAAGCGCGCAAATCGTATAATTACATTTAAATAATACGATTTGTATCATATGTGTCGCCGCCGGGCACGGCTTTTCTTTTGGTGCCCCGCTGTGCTACAATGGAAAAAAACAAAAGGCCGGCCCTGGCCGGCAAAAGGGGGAGCACCATGAAAATCGTCGTCACCGACGGCCACGCCATCGACCCGGGGGATATGGACTGGCAGGGCTTCCGGGCGCTGGGGGAGCTGAAATACTACGACCGCACCCCGCCGGAGCTGGCGCTGCCCCGCCTGCGGGAGGCGGAGGCGGCGCTGGTGAACAAGGTGGTCATCACCGAGGAGCTGCTGCGCGGCTGCCCCAGGCTGCGGTACATCGGGCTGCTGTCCACCGGCTACAACGTGGTGGACATCGCCGCGGCGGCAAGGCGGGGCATCCCGGTGTGCAACGTGCCGGACTACGGCACCGAGGCGGTGGCCCAGTTCACCTTTGCGCTGCTGCTGGAGCTGTGCCACCGGGTGGGGGACCACAGCCTGGGGGTACACGCCGGCCGCTGGAGCGCGAGCCCGGATTTTTCCTATTGGGACACCCCCCAGCGGGAGCTGGCGGGGCTGGTCTTCGGGGTGGTGGGCTACGGGCGCATCGGCAAGGCGGCGGCGCGCATCGCCCGGGCCTTTGGCATGGAGGTGCTGGCCTGCGGGCCCCATCTCGCCCCCGGCCCCCTGGAGGAGGGGGTGCGGGCGGTGACCCGGCAGGAGCTCTTTGCCGCGGCGGACGTGGTCAGCCTCCACTGCCCTCTCACCGCCGAAAACACCGGCATGATCGACGCGGCGGCCATCGCCGCCATGAAGCCGGGGGTGCTGCTGCTGAACACCGCCCGGGGCCCGCTGGTGAACGAGGCGGACCTGGCGGCGGCCCTTAAAAGCGGCCGGGTGGCGGGGGCCGCCCTGGACGTGGCGGCCGTTGAGCCCATCCCGCCGGACGACCCGCTGCTGGGCGCGCCAAACTGCATCCTCACCCCCCACATGGCCTGGGGGGCAAAAGCCGCCCGTCAGCGGCTGATGGACGCGGCGGTGGAGAACCTCCGCAGCTTTTTGGCGGGGCGCACCATCAACGCCGTGAACCTGTGAACAAAAGGCGCGCCGGGCCCGATGGCCCGGCGCGCCTTTTGCCCGGGGGCGCTCAGCCGTCGTTTTGCTCCAGCAGCCGGGCGCGCAGCAGCTCCACCGCCGCCTTTTCGATGCGGCTGATGTAGCTGCGGCTGATGCCCAGAAGCTCCGCGACCTGCTGCTGGGTCATGGGGGGCTGGCCCGAAAGGCCGTAGCGCAGCAGCACCACCTGGCGCTGCCGGCCGGAGAGGTCGTCCACCAGCCGGCGCAGGCGGGCGGTCTCGTCCCGGCGCTCGCAGTCCTCGTCCAGGAGGAAATCGTCCGGCACCACGTCGATCACCGTCAGGGTGCTGCCGTCCCGCCCGGACTCGATGGGCTCGTTCATGCTCACCGTGGCCGGGGCTTTTTTCTGCCGGCGGAAGCTCATCCGCACCTCGTTGTCGATGCAGCGGGAGGCATAGGTGGAAAATCGCGCCTGTTTTGTGCTGTCGAAGCTGTTCACCGCCTTGATGAGGCCGATGGTGCCGATGCTGATCAGGTCCTCCGCGTCGCCGGGGGCGGCGTAGTATTTTTTCACCACATGGGCCACCAGCCGCAGGTTGTGGCGGATGATCCGGTCCCGGGCGGCCAGGTCTCCCGCCTTGAAAGCGGCGAACGCCTCCACCTCCTGGCGGGGCGTCAGCGGCCGGGGAAAGCTGCCCGTCTCCAGATGCAGCGCCAGATACAGGATGTGCGAAGCGACAAAGCTGAAAAATACCCCAAACATGAAAACCCCTCCCTGCCATAGGGTATGGCGGGGGGCTGTCCCCTTATGCCGGGCGGTGGCGCGGGCGGCCCAAAGGTGGTATACTGATACCGGCGGCCAAAAGGAGGCTGGGAGAGATGGAAAAAATGCCTGACCACATCGAGATCCGGGGCGCCCGGGTACACAACCTGAAAAACATTGACCTGGACATCCCCCTGGGCAGGCTGGTGGGGGTGGCGGGGGTGTCCGGCTCGGGCAAGTCCTCCCTGGCGCTGGGCATCCTCTACGCCGAGGGTTCCCGCCGCTATCTGGAGGCCCTGTCCGCCTACACCCGCCGGCGGATGACCCAGGCGGCTCAGGCCCAGGTGGACAGCGTCGAGTACGTGCCCGCCGCCCTGGCGCTGCACCAGCGGCCGGCAGCGCCCGGGGTGCGGAGCACTTTCGGCACCGCCACCGAGCTGCTGAACCCTCTGCGGCTGATGTTCTCCCGGCTGGGCAGCCACCGCTGCCCGGCGGGCCATCTGGTGCCCCCCTCGCCGAACCCGGCGGCGGGGCGGCCGCTGGTCTGCCCGGTGTGCGGCGCGGTGTTCGACGGCCCGGACGCCGAGAGCTTTTCTTTCAACAGCGGCGGGGCCTGCGGCAGATGCGGCGGCACCGGCGTGGTGCGGGCGGTGGACGAGAGCACCCTGGTGCCGGACGAGAGCCTGTCCATCGACCAGGGGGCGGTGGCGCCCTGGAACTCGCTGATGTGGTCGCTGATGACCGACGTCTGCCGGGCCATGGGGGTGCGCACCGACCTGCCCTTTTGCCAGCTCACCGCGGCCGAGCGGGAGATCGTCTTCCACGGGCCGGCGGTGAAAAAGCGCATCCTCTACCGGCCGAAAAACGGCGAGCCGGGCACCGAGCTGGACTTCACCTATTACAGCGCCGTACACACGGTGGAGAATGCCCTGTCCAAGGTAAAGGACGACAAGGGCATGAAGCGGGTGGAGCGGTTTTTGAAGCAGTCCGTCTGCGAAGCGTGCGGCGGCAGCCGGCTCAACGAAAAGGCGCGCTCCACCCTGCTGTGCGGCAAGCGGCTGGACGAGGTGTGCGCCATGCCGCTGGACGAGCTGCTGCCCTGGGTGCGGGCGGTGCCGGCGGCCCTGCCCGAGACCATGCGGCCCATGGCGGCGAGCATCTGCGACCAGTTTGCCCACACCGCCAGGCGGCTGCTGGACCTGGGCCTTGGCTACCTCTCGCCGGACCGGGCGGGCGACACCCTCTCCACCGGCGAGCGCCAGCGGGTGCAGCTGGCCCGGGCGGTGCGCAACCGCACCACCGGCGTGTTGTACGTGCTGGACGAGCCCTCCATCGGGCTGCATCCCGCCAACGTGGACGGCCTGCTGGGGGTGGTGGAGGACCTGATCGCCCACGGCAACTCGGTGGTGCTGGTGGACCACGACCTGCGGGTGCTCAAGGCCGCCGACTGGCTCATCGAGCTGGGCCCGGGGGCGGGGGAGTACGGCGGGCGGCTGCTGGCACAGGGCACGGTAGAGCAGGTGGCAAGCGCCCCCGGCTCGCTGCTGGCCCCATTCCTGGCGGGCAAGGAGCCCGTGCTGGTGCGCCGGCGGGCCACTGCGGAAGAGATGTTCCGGCCGGGGCACATCCGCCTGTCCACCGGGGCGCTGCACACCGTCCGCCCGCTGGAGCTGGACCTGCCCCGGGGCAGGCTCATCGCGGTCACCGGGCCCTCCGGCTCCGGCAAGACCACCCTGGTGCTGGAAAGCCTGGTGCCCGCCCTCAAGGCCGCCGTGGCCGGCGCGCCGCTGCCCGCCCACGTGCGGGCGCTGGACGCGCCGGGCGTTCTGCGGGCGGACCTGATCGACGCCGACCCCATCGGGGTGAACGTGCGCTCCACCGTGGCCACCTACAGCGGGGTGCTGGACGACCTGCGCCGGCTCTACGCCGCCACCCCCGACGCAAAGGAAAAGGGCTACAAGGCGGGGGATTTTTCCTACAACACCGGCGCGCTGCGCTGCGCCGGGTGCGACGGCACCGGTCAGATCACCCTGGACGTGCAGTTTTTGCCGGACGTGGAGATCCCCTGCCCGGACTGCGGCGGCCGCCGGTACGCCAAACAGGCCGGCGAGGTGCTCTACCGCCCCAAACAGGGCGAGCCGGTCAGCCTGCCGGCGCTGCTGGCCCTCACGGTGCGCGGGGCGCGGGAGAAGCTGGCGGGGGTGAAAAAGGCGGAGGAAAAGCTCCGCACCCTGGAGGAGCTGGGCCTGGGCTACCTGACGCTGGGGGAGGCCACCCCGGCCCTGTCCGGCGGCGAGGCCCAGCGGCTCAAGCTGGCGGCGGAGATGGGCCGCGCCCAGGAGGGGGCGGTGTTCGTCTTTGACGAGCCCACCATCGGCCTGCATCCGCTGGACGTGCGGGTGCTGCTGGAGGTGTTCCAGCGGCTGCTGGACGCGGGCGCCACGGTGGTGGTCATCGAGCACGACCTGGAGATGATCGCCAACGCCGACTATGTGGTGGATCTGGGCCCGGGGGGCGGAAACGCCGGCGGGCGGATCGTGGCCGCCGGCACCCCCGAGGCGGTGGCGGCCAGCCCCGCCAGCCCCACCGGCCGCTACCTGGCCCCGCTGCTGGCGGTGCGCCGCCCCGGCGAATGAATTTGAAAAACGCGCCCCCGCCCCCGGCAAACGCCGGGCGCGGGGGCGCGTCTGTTCGATGGACGTCGGCTGTTCACCGGGTCAAAAGTAACTGCATCCCGTCCCCGGCGTGTCCGCCGGGCAGGGAGGAAAAGCCAAACGCGCGGTAGAAAGGCTCCTTGCCCCTGGCGGAGACAAGGACCACCGTGCAGCGCTGCCCCTCCCGGAGGGCGCTTTCGGCGCGGGCGAGGGCGCGGCGCACCAGCGCGCTGCCGACACCCTGCCCCTGGGCGGAGGGCACCACCGCCACGTCGCACAGGAGGTAGTAAACGCCGTCCCCCACCAGGCGGGCCATGCCCACCGGCTGGCCCTGCCGGTAGGCCGCGACGGTGCAGGCGCTCCTTGCAAGGGCGGCTTGCAGCTGCTCCTCCGGCAGGGGGGTCCAGGCCACGGCGCGCCGGATCTGGTTCATCTCCCCGGCAGTCAGACGGTTTTCACAATACGCTATCACAGGGCTCACCTCCGGGCACGGATCGGGATAGAACGATCTTACACCCGCCGCGGCCCTTTGTCAAAGGCTCTCCTCCAGCTTTTTCAGGGCCGCGGCAAAGACCGGGTGGCCCAGCAGCTCCGGGTCGTCCATCTCCCGGCGGATGCTCTCCAGCGCCAGCCGGCGCATCCCGGCGGGGAAAGTCTCGTCGGGCTTTGCTCCGCAGCCCAGCGCCGGGGCGAAAAGGTCCGGGTCGGGGCGGGGCAGGGGGGCCAGCAGCTGGTCCACGTACAGGGCAAAGTGCGCCGCCGCCTCGTCCCACTCGCCGGCCTGCCGGTGCTGCTCCGCCAGCAGCCCCTCGCTCAGGTCGGCCAGGCCGAAGGTGCCCGCCAGCGCGCGGTAGGCCCCCACCATCTTTTCCAGGCGGCGGGGCTCCTTTTCGCTGCCCAGCAGCATGGAAAGGGCGGTGGTCGCCTTGCTGATCTGGGTGTAAAGCTGCTTTTGCAGCAGCTCTCTCGCCTCCTCCTCCCGCCCCCGCTTGCGCAGCAGCAGCACCCGCACCGTGGTGGGGTCCCCCGGGCGCTCGGGCAGCTCGTCCAGCAGGGCCTCGGCCCGGTCCGGGTCCTCCTCCACCAGCGCCAGGGTGGCCAGCTGGATGGTGGCTGCCTGCCACCAGGCCGCCGCGCCCGAGGCGCGCACCCGCTCCAGCAGCTCCCGCTTGAAAGCCCGCCAGCTGGCCTTTTGCTCCGCCGGCGCGTCGGGGAAGAACATCTCAAAGCTGTCACACAGCACCGCCCCGTTGAACTGCAGGGCGGTGCAGCCGGGCCAGCGGCGTACCAGCCGGCGCAGCTCCTCCTCGCAGGCCTCCGGCCCCGTCTGGGGCAGCTGTTCCGCCAGGGCGTTGATCTGCCCCGCCACCTCCTCGTCGGTCAGGGTGGCCTCAAACTGCAAAAGGGCGTCCACGGTGGTGTCCAGCGCCCGCGCCAGCGGGCAGAGCAGGGCGATGTCCGGGCAGGCGGCGTCGGTCTCCCACTTGCTCACCGCCGGGCCGCTGACCCCCACCAGCGCCGCAAGCTGCTCCTGGGTGAACCCCCGGCGCTTGCGCAGCGAGGCGATGGTGGCGCCCATCCTCAAAGGGCTTGACTGTTCCATATTCTGTTGACCTCTCTTTTTTTCGGTGTGGTCCGCGCGCTTTCCCTGCCCTTATTGTACCCCGCGCCGCCCGCCCCGCCAAGGGAGGCGAATTCAAGCGCCGGGCAGATTTTTCTGAATGTCGTTCAAGTTATAAAAAAGCGAACGCCCGGGGGCGGCCATGGCCACCCCCGGGCGCTTTTCTCAAACGCAGTTTTGCCACACCCGCGCCAGGATGTCCTTGAGCACCAGCACCGCGTCGGTGTCGCTGTAGCCGTAGTCCGCCTGCAGCTGGGCGAGCAGCTGCCGCAGCGCCGGCGCGTAGTCCGCCACCAGCACGGTGGCCGGGTAGCTGGCCAGCACCGGGTACTTTTTGCTCCACACCCGGTTCCAGTCGATCTTCGCCCGGGCCTTTTCGCTCACGCCGTCGATCATCTCCTGGAGCTCCCGCTCGTCCGGGTCGTATTCCACCAGCTCGTCCAGGGTCACCCGGTAGAGCATCGCCAGCCCCTTGGACTGGCGGATGTCCCGCAGGGTCTCGCCCGTTTCCCTTAGTTAAAGATATTGTTGGGTATTTCAAGATGTGTCATTCGATTTTACCGATAAAGCGGTAGAAGATTTCTACCTCCTGTTCCCGGCTTCCGTCCTCACTTTTGACCGCTTCATGGACAAGGATTTTTTCAATCAGCGTATTCAGAAGTTCAGCCGTCAATTCTGTGGGATTGACATACTGTTTCATCAGACCTATCCACTTTTCAGCGTCAACCGCTGTCTGGG